>JBHICF010000109.1:0-6871 GCA_046759485.1 Nitrospiraceae bacterium | reverse complement strand
ACCACCGGAACTATGCGGCCGACCACGAGGCGCTGTTTGACACGATTTGTCCCGGTTGTAGCGACCTGAATCGGCCCTTGATCGATGATATGCTGGGCAGCTCGGAATGAAGGACTGTTGCTCGTCGCCGCGGACCTTCGATGGCGCGCGTTCCGAGCGGGAGCGCGCGCCTCATAGGGCGTACGGTCTTTGGAGGATTGAGCTACTCGTTTTCGAGAGGGCAACGAACCCGCCCCGGGGTTGAGTAGAGGGGAGGGCGATAGGCGTAGAACTCACTGAGGACGTGGCCTCCGCGGTCAGCCAATAACGTGCATTGGCAGGACCCAGCGGAGGGAGGATTTACCTACAGCGCTTTCCGTCGAAATGCTTGCACGAAGATTCGCCGGCCACAACCTTCCAGCTCTTTAGGTAGGGCGGCTTCCCCTTCCGCATCTCAACCACGATATCAATCATGCCCGAAGGGGGAAGTTTGCCTAGGTGTTTCCTGCCAGCCGGACCGACCTCGACGCCGATGACACCGGAGTCGCCGGAGACGACGATGAATCCCTTCTGCTTGTTGACATGGATGATCGGACTGTAGATGGCTCTCTCCTCGGCAGCAGACAGACCGACCCAGGCGCCGCAGATCAATATCGCGGCAAAGACAAGCGCCCAGCCGGCCACGAAGCGGTTTAACGGTGTGCGGAACATGTGCTGTGACCTCCTTTGAGGATCCTGAATCTGGCCTGTCCGATTCGAGCAGGCGTATTATGGCACCCTTCAACACAGTGTGCCAGCTATTCTCGAATTGTCAATGTCGCCTAATTCGAGGTGCCTGACAGGGGAATCAGATCGATTGGAGTTCGGCCAGGGAGACGTGTTGGTCTTTGATCCAGTAGGCTCGAATGTCCGGTTTAGACTTATTTTCCAGTGAGATAATGAGATAGGCAGCCTCAGGATAGTATGCGAGGCCGACGTCCGTTGTGGACGGGTAAGCGGGTGAATGGGTATGCGAATGATAGATCCCCGTGAGGTCAAGTTGCCGCTCTCGCATGTCCTTAAATGCCGCCAGCATCTCCCTGGGATCCATAAAATAAGCTACTTCGGCGCGCGTCGATTCGGAAAGGTGGCCAAGGTGCTTGACGTTTGCACCCTGAAAGACTTCGACCGCTGTCGTATCCCTGGCGACGGTATTCGTAATCCGGTACTGGCGCCTGACGATCCCATCGCGGCCTGCCAGCAGTCCACAACACTCGTGGGGATCAAGCTCCCGCGCATGGGCGGTCATGTCCGCCAGAATGTCTTGAGGGATTTTTACTGAGGGCACGCTAGATGGCGCAGGAGACGTTGTAGTCCCCGCTCAGATCGGTAATCTTGGGGTGGGGGCCGCAGAGCGGGCAGTCTGGATCTTTGGGGCGGGACACTTTCCTAAATTTCATCTCCAGCGCATCGTAGATCAGTAAGCGATCAGCCAGTGTTTCGCCGATCCCCAAGATCTCCTTGATCACTTCAGCTGCCTGGAGGACGCCGATCGTTCCAGCCAGGACACCAAGTACGCCGGCTTCTTGGCAGTTCGGCACCAATCCGGCTGGCGGGGGCTCCGGGTACAAGCACCGGTAGCAGGGATAGCCTTCGTGCGGCTTGATCGTCGTCAGTTGTCCTTCAAACCGAAAAATGCTGCCTGAGATCAAGGTTTTCTTCGCAAAGTAGCATGCGTCATTAATCATGAAGCGGGTCGAAAAGTTATCGGACCCATCCAAGATCATGTCAAAATCCGCTACCAAGCCTAGGACCGACTCAGCGGTCACATGCTGCGGGTAGGTCTGAATCTTGATGTCCGGGTTCAGCGCCGCCAGGACTTGCCGACCAGATTCAACCTTCGGGACGCCGACGGTCGCGGTCGTATGAAGAATCTGCCGCTGTAAGTTGGAGAGGTCTACCACGTCGCCGTCCACGAGGCCCAGGGTGCCTACCCCCGCTGCAGCAAGGTACAGCGCCGCGGGCGATCCCAGGCCGCCGGCTCCGATGACCAGGACTTTCGATTGCGCGAGCTTGGCCTGACCCTTCCCTCCGACGTCGGGGAGGATCATGTGTCGGCTGTAGCGCTCAATCTGGGTGTCAGTAAAGTTCACGTCTCGAGCTCACAAGCTGACGAACTATTCAACCACGTTGAGTTCGATCGGATCGACGATCACGCCCTTTTTCCGTAAGCCTTCCACGGCTTGCTCAATCTCAGCGGTCTCGCCCGAGATCTCGACATCCATCCAGCCGGTGGTTTCACGCACGTCGGCTCTCCGGATACTGGTCACAATCCGATATTCGTGACCGATCTGATAAATAATTGGTTCCTTGATTTTCTCCTCGGGGAAGCGAATGTGAAACCGTAGGCTTGTCATGAGGTCACCAGCCCCGTGCAGCCCCCTGCAATCGCCGGCACGATAGACACTTCGTCGCCATCCCTCAGAGTGGTTTCCTTGCCCTTCAAAAAGCGGATATCTTCCTCGTTGACGTAGATGTTGACGAAACGCCGGAGTTCGCCCTTCTCGTCACACAGGCGGTCCCTGAGACCAGGATGAGTCGAGTTCAATTTGTCGATCATCTCAAGCACCGTCGAAGCCTGCGCTTCGACTTCGCCTTTCCCTTGAGTCAATGGCCGGAGGGGAGTCGGAATGCGGACTTTAACCATGACTCCCGGCTCCTTCGTCCTTCTTGAAGGTCCGCTCAAAGCTCAGGAGGCTCGGTTGGATGCGGACGGGCCGGCCCACTGCGTCTATGACCGCCTCCTGCGTCTTCAATCCGTTCCCGGTAATGTACGCGACTGTCACGTCTGACTTCTTGATGGCACCCTGTTTGACCAGCTTCTTCAACACGCCAACCGTCACGCCACCTGCCGTCTCTGCGAAGATCCCTTCGGTCTGGGCAAGCAACTTGATCCCATCAACGATTTCGTCGTCCGAGACGGCATCCATTGCGCCAGCGCTTTCACTGGTCGTCTTCAGGGCGTAATACCCATCCGCAGGGTTACCAATGGCCAGCGATTTGGCGATGGTCTTTGGTTTCACCGGCTTAAAGAAATCTCGACCCTCCTTGTAGGCGGTCGCAATGGGAGAGCATCCCTCAGCTTGGGCGCCGTTCACTTTGGTCCGAATGGAGTCCACCAGGCCGACTGTTTTCATCTCGTTCAGCCCCTTCCAAATCTTGGTCAGGAGCGACCCGGATGCCATTGGCACCACCACCTGGTCAGGCGCGCGCCAGCCGAGCTGCTCGACTGTCTCAAAGGCCAACGTCTTGGACCCCTCGGCATAATACGGCCGAATATTGATGTTCACGAACGCCCAGCCGTTCTCAGCGGCGATCTCACTGCATAGCCGGTTCACGTCGTCGTAGTTGCCTTCCACCTCGACCACGTTCGGACGGTAGATCAAGTTCCCAAGCACCTTGGCCGCTTCCAGGTCGCCCGGAATGAAGACGTAACATCGCATCCCCGCCGCCGCGGCATGCGCCGCCACGGAGTTCGCCAGGTTTCCAGTGGACGCACAGGCGACCGTTTCGAACCCCAGCTCACGGGCGCGCGTCAGAGCCACAGCGACGACCCGATCCTTGAACGAGAGCGTGGGATGGTTGACGGTGTCGTTTTTCAGATACAGCTCGTCAAGCCCCAGATAAGCGCCCAAGTTCTGCGCGCGGACCATTGGTGTCAATCCTGCGTGCGCGCCCACAATCGAAGTCCCCTCGACCGGCAGGAGGTCGATATACCGCCACATGCTGCGAGGCCCATCCTCGATCTTCTTCCGGGAGATGGTCTGTTTGATCTGGTCGTAGTTGTACTTCACTTCGAGAGGACCAAAGCACATCTCGCAGACGTGGGTCGCCGTGGTTGGGTATTCCTTGGCGCATTCCCGACATATCAATGCTTTCATCTTAGCCATGGCCATCCCCTAGGTAAGTCAGGCTCCTCCAAAGCCGGATTGAACCGGTACTGCGCTGGAAGGCTTGACCTCACAGGTTTCCGGATCATGATCAAACAATTCGGTGATTGTTGGATGTTCCCCGCAGAGCGGGCACTTTGGGTTCCGTTTGACCTTGATCTCTCTGAAGCTTGTGCGACGGGCATCAAAATCCAGCATACGGTCAACCAAGGGTCGGCCGATGCCAAGCACGAGCTTCAGTACCTCAGTAGCCTGGATCGATCCAATCACTCCGGCCAGCACGCCGATCACCCCAGCCTCCTGGCAACTGGCCACAAGCCCCGGCGGAGGCGGATTTTGAAAGACGCATCGGTAGCAAGCCGACTTCTTCGGCAGAATGGTGAAGACGCGGCCGTCAAATCTAAGAATGCCGGCATGCACAAGCGGCTTCTCGGCAAAATAGCAGGCGTCATTGATGAGAAACTTGGCAGGAAAATTATCGACACCATCTAGGATCACATCGTATCCGCGAACCAGCTCCAGCGCATTGCTCGAAGTGAGTCGGTCCTCGTACATGACCACGTTCACGTCAGGATTCAATGCCTGGATCTTCTCTTTGCCAGAGAGCACCTTAGGTCTTCCGAGGTCTGGGGTGTGATGGAGGACCTGGCGCTGGAGGTTGGACAGATCCACGACGTCGCTGTCGATGAGCCCAATGGTGCCAACCCCGGCGGCGGCGAGATAGAGCGCCGCAGGTGAGCCGAGACCGCCGGCACCCACGATGAGGATCCGTGACTTGGCGATCTTCTTCTGTCCCTTGCCGCCCACCTCGGGCAGGAGAATATGGCGGCTATATCTGGTGATTTGATCGTCGTTGAAGTCCATGTGCGAGGCGCGCCGGATGCTCCTTAGATATTGAAGTACTTTTCGATGCTGATATACCGCTCTCCGGTGTCACAGAGAACGGTCACGACATTCTTCCCGGGGCCGAGTTCCTCGGCCACTTTCTGCGCAGCAAAAACATTGGCACCGGCCGAGATACCGACCAACAAGCCTTCCTTCTTTGCCAGCAACTTGCTCGTCTGGTAGGCCTCGTCGTCTGTAACGGTGATAACCCGATCCAGAACTGAACGGTTCAAGACTCGGGGAATGAACCCCGCGCCGATTCCTTGAATCTTGTGAGGGCCTGGGTCACCGCCTGACAGGACTGGCGATCCAGAGGGCTCGACCGCAATGATCTGGATACTCGGGTTGCGTGACTTAAACACCTCGCCGCATCCGGTGATCGTTCCCCCAGTTCCAACGGCGGCCACGAATGCATCAATTTTACCATCTAGGGCATCCCAAATCTCAAGGGAAGTGGTCTGCCGATGGACCGCGGGGTTGGCCGCATTCGAGAACTGGTCTGGCATGAAATACGCGGGGTTCTGCGCGACGATACCCTCAGCCTCCTTTATCGAGCCCTTCATGCCTTCCCAGGCGGGAGTCAACACTAATTGCGCCCCATAGGAAGAGAGCAGGCTCGCCCGCTCCATACTCATGCTCTCCGGCATCACCAGGATAAGGTGATACCCACGTACTGCGGAGACCAGCGCAAGACCGATTCCGGTGTTGCCGCTCGTAGGCTCGACGATGGTGGCGCCCGGCTTGAGCCGACCCTGACGCTCTGCCTCATTGATCATGTTGAGACAGATGCGATCTTTAACGCTTCCTCCCGGGTTGAAGTGCTCGGCCTTCCCGTAAATCGTGCCTGCTCCAGTCGGGCTGAGCCGGTTCAATCGAACTAGCGGCGTTCGGCCGATGAGCTCGGTGACCTCCTTATAAGCCGAAGCGGTCACAAACCTCCCCCCATATAGAAGAGAAATTCCAGTTTGTCGCCTTCCTTCACGGGGGTCCTTTCCAGGACATCACGTTCGAGCATGGTGTCATTCAATTCGACAGCCACCATGTGCGGGTCAATGCTCTTCGCCTTGAGTAAATCCCAGACGGTCGACCCCTGAATTTCTTCGGACTTGCCGTTGATTTTAACTTGCACCGAATGCTCCCAACTAGGCTGATAAATGGAGAATTTACAACGCTAACAAACTACCCGCGCAAATGTCAAGGAGACGGCTTCGATAGACGTGGCACCCAACCAAGTTTGCCTGTAGCAATCTCTAGATAAGAACCCTCATAGATGCCTGGCGGTTTTGAATAGGCGCGGGAAGCAGCAAGCGCGAGCTAGGCTTGAAGTTAATCCCCCAATCCTAGCCTCCAATTCTGGCTGCTCGCGACTTGACTTTCTGTCCTGCTCCGCATCAGTATGGCGCTTCTTTACGAGGATGTCCATGTGGAAGCAGAACTTCTTGTTTCGTTTTCAGGAGGCAGCTCCCCTGGAGCAGTCAGAGAATGACCTGTTCCATGACACCGAACCTGCCCTTGATAGTGCAGGTCTGCAGCTCGAAAAGTACATCTCGGTCTGGGTGCAAGGGGATGGGGATGAAGCGTCCCCGGCCGTATATTCCAACGTGTATGTGCGGACCGCTACGCTCGATGCAAGTAAGCGGGCAGGATTTCTCCAGCCACTCCAGGGGCGTTCTCATCAGATCAAGCAGATGTTAACCCCGGAGCAGAAAGCCTACCTCAAGAACTGGCTTTGCAAAACCTCGCCGCAGGCATGGGAAGCGGCGGAGGATAACTTCCGATCCCTCTTTGACGCTGACTGATTAATCACGCAGATCCAATGTTGGCGGATCACAGGCCAGATGAGTTCAATGTACGGGTGCGACCGCAGCATCAGGCGGTGAATTCGGCCTCTGTGTTTCGAGGGTCTGGTAACTTAGAGCAGTCTCTCCGGCTATGGGTTGCCGTTGTCTTGGCGACGCTGCTCGGCTGGGGTACGCCAGGAGTCGGCCTATTCCCCGAACGGACCGGCATCCCAAATGCCCATGCGGCAACCGTGGAGATCTACTATGGTCCTGAGGACCGTCCCGGTTACAAGATGG
>JBHICF010000108.1:0-6882 GCA_046759485.1 Nitrospiraceae bacterium | reverse complement strand
ATGTCTTCGGCCCCGCAGGGCCCCGCCGGAAGAAGGCTCGCTCCCAGCAGAAGCAGCCACAAACACGTGATGGAAACGGAGCGTTTCCTCACGCGAAACTGTTCCGATGATCCTGTCGATGAGCCTCGCGAACGCTCATCGCCTTCGAGGAGTGAAGAACCAAATGCAAGGATCGTCTCCTTCGCAGACCAGGCCAACGCTCAAAGACCGACCTTTATACCCTTTCAAGAGTCGTGGACGCAAGAACGAGGTGTTCGCTAACCGTGTCGTCTACCATGAAGACAATAGGAAATGTCTACATCCCTTCTTCATAATTTCCCACCGAGCTCCTTCCAGTGTCGAACGTCACCTCTGCTTAGCCGGTCACCGAGCGCTGTTCTCCAAGAACTTCACCACGTCTTCAACAATGCGCTCTGTGGCGCCCCGGTTCTGTTCGACCACCCGAGCGGCCTTCTGCCCGACAGTGTGCGCGAGTTGGCGATCAGCGAGAAGCCGTTTGCTCTCTCGGAACAGGTCATCTTCGTTGTTCACTCGGATCGCACCCCCGCCCTCTAGGAGCCATTCCGAGACATCAGGGAAATTACGCATGTCAGAGCCGAAGAGAATCGGTTTCCCGTAGCATGCCGGTTCAATTGGGTTGTGCCCCCCTTTAGGAACCAGGCTGCCACCGACGAACGCAATGTCCGCCAAGGCATACAGACGGCTCAGATAGCCTATCCTGTCCACGACCAGGACGGCAGCATCCGGTCGTCGGACTCGAGAAAAGAGGTCAACCTCGAAAGGATCAGATCCGAAGAGATTGCAAACCTCGTGGCTTCGTTCAGGATGGCGAGGCGCGATGATGAGGGTCAAGTTTGAGTGGGAATCCCGTAGCTTGAGGAAGACTGAGCGTATGATCACCTCCTCGCCTGGATGCGTGCTGCCGGCAACGAAGACCAGCGAATTCGTATCGAGTCTCAACGACTCCCTCATTGATTGGATCGCCTCTGAAGCAGCCAGCGAATCCGCCACATCGAACTTCAGATTCCCGGAGCGGCGGATCTTTTCAGACTCGACTCCAAGAGCAAGGAACCGGTCAGCCTCCCTCTGGGATTGCGGGTAGATCCAACGAAAGGTGTTGAAAGCGGCCGCGAAGAGCGGGCGAAGGAAGCGATAGGAGCGAAACGATTGCGGGGAGAGGCGGCCATTGACGAGCAACGCAGGAATGCGTCGCCGACGGACTTCGGCCAGGAACCCAGGCCAGATATCGGTCTCGACGAGGATGAAAAGTCCGGGCCGGACTTGGTCCAGGCAGCGCCGTACGGCAAAGACCACGTCATAGGGAAAGTAGAAGAGTCCATCCACATACTGACCAAGTTTCTCTTGCGCTATCGTGAAGCCCGAGAACGTGGATACTGACACGTAGAGAGGCCTGTCCTTGAGTGCCGCATGGGTTCGCGTAACCAGGTTGACCGCAGACAGAACCTCTCCGACTGAGAGGGCGTGGACCCACACAGGGCCCGCGTCATGGTTGTGGGCATGCGGATAAGTTTGCCAGCCAAATCTGCTGAACAGCGTGCGACGGCGCTTCCGGATGAGCAGCAGGACGGGCAGAAAGAGCAGCGCCCCCAGCGGATAGACAAGGCTGAGGGTGACTCGATAGATGCTCAGGGCAAGAAGCTGGGACGAGCGAAGACCCATGGAGGGAACGCACTCAGTGCACGACACGATCAGGGGTCAGCGTAGGCGAAGCATCAAGCTTTTGAAGGACAGTCTCGACGACCTGCTCGACTGTGATGCGCTGGAGGCACGCCATCTCCTCGTACTCGGTGGTGAGGCAGCGCTTCTTGAAGCAGGGGCTACATGTGACGCCGGCGCGTAACACCGTATGTTGAGGCCCGTAGGGTCCGGTTCGCCATGGAGCGGTGGGACCGAATAAGGCGATCACCGGCGTGCCCACTGCTGCCGCGATGTGCATTGGACCGCTGTCGGTGCTCAGGACCACGCGCGAACGCTGGTACAGAGCGGCGAGCGTTTTCAGGCTCGTTTTCCCATCGAGCCGGATGGCTTCGTGGACCATGTGGCGACAGATCTGATCGATGGCGTCCCGATCTGATAAGCTCCCGGTGAAGGCCACGCGGATGCCTTCTTTGATGAGCCGATCGGCGACTTCTGCAAACCGTTTATGCTCCCACAGCTTGGTCGGCCATTTCGTCATCGGGTTGATCGCGACGAGATGGTCGCCCTGGGCGAGGCCATTCTCTCGCAGCAGTGCGCTCGCCTCATCCATATTCTCCTTCGGAATGGTGAACTCATACACGACGCTTTGGCAAGGTATCCCCATCCCTTCCAGAAGGACAAGCTCTCGTTCAAGTGCATGGCGGTTCATATCAACAGCCGGAACTCGTTCGTTGAGAAATAGATAGCTGCATTCAGCGTGCTCCATCCCACGGCCGAAACCGACTTTACGGTCTGCCTTCGCCAACATCACCCAGAGACTGCTCTTGAGTAAGCCCTGAAAGTCGATGAGGAGGTCATAATGGGTATCCCGTAACTGCGTGATGAAGCGTGAGACTTCTCGGATGACCTGTACGATCTTCCCGCCTTTCAGGGCGTGAAACCAGGACTTGCGGAGAGAGACGAGGACACGATTCAGGGCCAGATGACCTTCAACGATGTCGGCGGCGGCCTCTTCCACCACCCATGTGATATGGGCGTCCGGATAATGCGCGCGGATTGCATTCAGGGCGGGCAAGGTATGGGTGACGTCCCCGATCGCACTGGTTTTAACGATGAGGATATTCACAGGGTCAGCGTTTGCGTCGCCTCCTCGCTGTCCTAAGTGACGAACCCCTCAACCGTGGCTGGGCAACGCAGCTAGGCTGCGGAGTGTAACAGGAAGGTCTTACATCTTCAGGTAGAGCGACCGGATCTTTTCTCGGGTGATGATCTGGTTCCACTCCGGCCCCAAGGCATTTTTCCATAAGGGCTCGAGACCGAGTGCGATATCGATCATCTTATTCTTCTGCACCTCATCCAAGTCCCGGGTTACCCCCTGGGGCAAGTCAATATGATTTCTTTCGAGCATCTTCCAGAACTCGCGGACATACTCCGGATAGTACTCCTCGAGCTGGTTGAAGACGATGCAGTTCCCGACTCCGTGGCGAACCCCCAGGACATAGGACAGCCCATAGGACAGAGCGTGGCATACCCCAACCTGGGAATACGCGACGCTCAAGCCACCGAAGTACGACGCGATCATCAGCTTCTCCTCAGCCGTCGATTCATCGATGTCCGTCAAAAATACTTCTCGGCAGAGATCCTGTGACTTCTCGGCGTAGGCTCGACTGAACTCGTTGATGAACGTCCCTTTCAGGGCCTCCCCTGCATGGATATAGGAATCCATGGCGGTGTAGAAGCGTTGATTTCTCGGCGCGCCTTCCAGGAGGTCGGGATCCAGGATGATTTGGTCGAAGGGCGTAAAGTCTGAATTCAATCCGAGCTTTTTCACAGGTCCGGTAAGCACAGCCGTTCGCGAGGCCTCAGCCCCTGTTCCCGCCAGCGTCGGGATCCCAATATGATAGATGCCGGGATACTTGACCAGATCCCACCCCTGGTAATCTGTGGCCGAGCCAGGATTCGTCAGCATCAAGGAAATCGCCTTCGCAAGGTCCAGTGTGCTGCCGCCACCGATCCCAACAATGCCGTCTGGTTGCCGATTAGAAAAGACTTTAATGCGATGGGTGAGCTCATCGACGTAGGAAGTCTTCGGTTCAGTATCAACGTTCACGAGAATCATGAGGTCTTTAGCTCGAAGCGGCAGACGCTGGACGAACGGCCGCTTTTCATGGACTTCATCGATCATGAAGACCACTGGGCAGCCGCTATCGGTGCGTTGATGCGCGAGGATATCTCCAAGCTGATTGATGCTGCCCCGACCATAGATGAGGAGAGGAACGACTCGTAGATTGCGGTACATGGTATGTGCAGGTTGATTCTACGCCGATGGAAACCGTTCCTTGACCACCTGTTCGAATTGCACCGCCTGCTCAGGAGTATCGATCTCGATCAGAGAATCCTTGGAGACACCGACCGCGATCCGATAGCCTCGTTCGAGCGCGCGGAGCATTTCGAGTTTCTCGAGTTGCTCCAGCTTGCCGGGTGGAAGCGTCGAGAATGTTTGAAGGAATGAGGCCTTGTAGGCATACAGGCCGAGGTGAATGAGGATTGGAGCGTCGCCAGCAAGGTCCAGCTCGAAGGTGCCTTGAGAATCACGGAAATAGGGAATCGGCGCGCGGGAAAAATAAATCGCAAAGTTGTTGGCATCGCAAATGAGCTTGACGTGGTTCGGGTTGCGATAATCTTTGTCATACCGAAGGGGCATCCCCAGGGTCGCCATGTCAGCGTCCCCTTTGATCAGTTCGGCTAACAGGCGGATCTGATTGCCGGTCACCAGGGGCTCGTCCGCTTGCACGTTGATCACGTATTCTGCTCCGATAGTGCGATTAGCTTCTGCAATGCGATCGGTTCCGCACGTGTGGGAGAGATCGGTCATGATGGCATCGTAGCCTGCCTGTTTGAGAACATCGACCAGCGCTTGATTGTCGACGGCAAAGTAAAGGGGAAATTCCGGGGCTTCACTCCGTATCCGATCGGCTGTCCAGACCAGCACCGGCTTGCCCCTAATCTGATGCAGAAGTTTTTGGGGAAACCGAGTGGAGCCAACCCGCGCAGGCACTATGATGGCGATTTTCATTGAGTTTTCTATAACACGACGGGGGTCAGACTGTAAAGATCATTCCCTGCGTCGAGACGTCCACTTCCTTGGCAGGAGGACACACTGGGTCGAGGAGCGAAAAGAAGCTGTCGCGGGTTCAGGCGAGCACTGATTGCATGCGCTCGAGCCTATCGTGGAGTTGCTCACCCGTCCAGGAAAGCTTGATGAGCATCGAGATAGTCCGTCCCATAATCGTATCGGATTGGACCAGTGCCGGTTTCGCCACGTCCTTACCATAGTTGAACTTGGCGATCGGCAAGCGACCTGGGGACTTCAACTGCTTGATGTGCTCCCAATTTCGGTGGTAATGCCAGCTGTTATCATACCAGTAGAAACATCCATCCACCCCTGCTTGCGCGAGCTTCTTCGCTGATTGTCTCGCCTCCTCTTCGCTCGGCAGCATAAGGCTCAGGAATGTCGCCGAATCTCCGGCGGGGTCAGGAACATTCCGAAATTCCAGGCGCCTGATCCCGCCTAATCCGTCCTTCAAGAACCGCTTGTGATCGCGCTGACGCGCCACAATTTTGTCGAGTTTCCGGAGCTGCGCAAGACCGACGGCGGCATGGAGTTCACTGATACGGAAATTAGTGCCCAGGTGTCCGTGCCCATCGGCCCCGCGGTCCTGACCCAGATGATCGTGACCGTGGTCCGTGAACGCTTGAGCGATGGTGTAGACCTGCTGATCATCCGTCATGATCGCTCCACCCTCACCACACGTGATGGTCTTCACATAGTCAAAGGAAAAACAGGCCGCCTTGCCGAAGGTGCCGAGGGCTTTCCCTCGAAAACTCGCGCCAATCGCTTGCGCCACATCCTCGATGAGAATCAGCTTGTGTCGCTGACACAGGTCTGTGAGGGCATCAATTCGTGCCATGGAACCACACATGTGCACGACGAGGACGGCCTTCGTTTGAGACGTGATGGCTGCTTCCACCGCCTTTGGGTCCAGACAGAGTGTCTCATCGATGTCAGCGAAAACTGGGACAGCCCCTCCTAGCAAGATTATTTCGAGGTCGGCCACAAAGGTGAATGGAGGTACAATGACTTCGTCGCCGGCGCCGATTCCGCAGGCAGCCATCGCGGCGCTCAGCGCGGCGGTGCCGCTCGAGCAGACATGGGCGTAACGTGTCCCGATTCGGTTCATAAGCGCGCCTTCCAGCTCCTGCGCTTTCCAGTGGCCCTTGCGAGCGGCATCAAATCCGTACCGCATAAGGACTCCCGAATCCAAGACTTCCATCACTCCCTTGCGTTCTTCGTCACCAAACCATTCAAAACCCGGCATAATCAGCTCCAACTCTCGACGGAATCAGGAGGTCTCTGCGCAAGAAAGGCGCTTCCCAGTCAAAGAAAGACAGCGAATTGTAGCTGCGTAGCTGAGTGAATTGCCAGACAAATTTCGGACTCGCTGGATCGACAAGGGTCCAATCCGGTCTTGTAATGGGTGCTACGGAAAAAGTTCCGAGGTCTTGACACCGTGCACGATCCGACCTAGCCTTGCGCCAGCCCGACCCGTTCACGGACGCTGCAGGTAGCAGCATTGGTACAGGGTCTCATATCCCTGTCGGCGTCCTGAGCCGAGGACCGGGAAGACAACCTCCCTTGGGCCCTGTACACATGGAGTATCAGGAATGAGGCTCAGCGACGTGACCGTGGTGGGAAAGTACTATATTCGCCGGTGGCTCGGGAAAAGCTCAGGCAGAAGGATACTCGATGTTGGGTCAGGCCATCGGCCGCACGAAGATGCCACCCATCTCATCGATCTCCTCCCGGAGGATGATTCGGAACGAGGCAAACCGATAAAAAGGCTGGGACGTCCTCTTGTTCTGGGCACCATAGAGGCGCTTCCCTTCAAGGATCAGACATTTGATTACATTTATGCCTC
Source organism: Nitrospiraceae bacterium (assembly GCA_046759485.1). Classification (GTDB taxonomy): domain Bacteria; phylum Nitrospirota; class Nitrospiria; order Nitrospirales; family Nitrospiraceae; genus JBHICF01. The sequence goes on along the minus strand of JBHICF010000108.1, from coordinate 244 downwards.
GCACGTGCTCGAGCACACGGTGGATCCTGCAGCGGCCTGCAATGAACTCATGCGAGTCGCTCGAGCTGGGTACGTGGAGACTCCGAGCCCATTTTATGAACAGGGCTACAACTATCCCCATCCAGAACGTGGATGGTCTTTCCATCGTTGGTTCGTGTTCCTCGGGGAGAATAATTCACTCATTTTCGAGCCCAAAACTCCTGGAACTATCGATCATTTTTGCGACTGTCGGTATGCGCAATTC
>JBHICF010000107.1:0-6899 GCA_046759485.1 Nitrospiraceae bacterium | reverse complement strand
AGCGCCGTGATCATCACGAGGGAGACGGGGAGCAGTCGCGAATTGCCGAAGAAATTCACCTGATAATTCGCGATCGCAATGAGGGCCATGAACGCCGCAATGATGCCGATGAACGTCTTAAAGACTGCACGTTGCTTGACCTGTGGATCTTTCAGGCCAAACTGAAAGTACAGAAGAAGACAGACCAAGAACACCAACACAGGCCATCCGAGGCCTAATGCCGCACCCAATAAATCAACCACTTAAACCTCCTTGGCCTCATCTTCGGTGCCACCGAGGATGAGGCCATGTCTCAATCAAAATATCAGGCTGGGTAACGAATCAGTGTCCAACTGCGGGCTCTGGCGCTCTTCCTGGAACAGCCGCCTTGGCCTCCACCGGAGCCTTCTTGACACCCAGCGTTCCAAGCCAGAACACGAATAAGATGCTCACCCAGAAGAACAACACGTTGAAGGAAATCATATTGGCGGCAAATCCGACCGTGTGCGTGTACGCCCACGGAGAACCATCCCGCATGATCTCGTTGACATGCCAGAACAACCGGACTGAGGAGCGGATGTAGCCCATCAGCCCCATCATCCATGTGAAGGCCGTTGCCAGCATAATCAGCGCATACTGGGAGCGTACAGAAATCTTCCCCCACTCAATAGGACCGCTGAGCTTGGCGCCCTTCATCATCACGAGGTTCAACGCGGTCATGAAAAACAGGCATGACAACGTCGTGGCCACCTGTGGAACAGAGAGTCCTACTCGGACGTTGGCCGGGATGTAGTACCCGTAGATCGCCAGCCACACAATGTTGATGTAGGCCAATGCAAAGAAAGACCCCATAAAGATGTTCCCAAACTTGGCCCAGGGCACGACCGAGATCTTGTTCCCGCGCATATACCAGATAAAACTCAGCACGGTGGTCGTAATAATGACGTTGATCCCTCCGTTCTTGGCCGACATCACCCCATAGTTACCCAACACCGGGTGCTGCTGCCCACCCATCGCCTTGAGCTCAGCTGGCGACATCACAATGGTATGCGGCGTGATGAAGATCAAGAAGCCGACCACCAAGACGAACACAAGATATTTGATGTACCGTTGGTATTTTTCGGCGCCACGCATCCGCCCCAGCGCCTGCCACAGGTAGTAATTCGAGCTGAGGAACAGAATGCCGATCATGGTTGCTTGAATGATAAAGAGCCAGGCCAGTAGTCCGCCCATCAGGGTAATCCCCATCTGCTGACGGTAGGCATACACTTCACGCATCAGCCAGTACCCAGCAAACGGCAGCGGGATCAGGAACGCGACGCCGATAGCCATCGCGATATAGCCCATCCAATCATAATGGGCCCGTTCCTCATCGGTCTTTGAAGATAGAAAGCGATAGGCTGCATAGGCCGCAACCACGCCGCCACCGAAAGCCATGTTGCCCAAGATCCGGTGGACGTTGAGTGGGTTCCACAAGGCCGTATGGATCACGTGCCAGATATTGCCGAGATAACGTCCCTGCTCGTCCACTCCGGCCGGTGACATCATGAACCCGATCCACGAGTTGGCCAGGAACATCAGCACGGTCCCGATCACGTTCAAGACAACAGACATGCTGACGTGGATCCACTTGAGCAGGCCTTCCTTCATCTTGTCCCAGCCGTAGTAGTAGATGTAAATGGTTCCGCTCTCGGCTATGAACAGCAGCGCGTACACGTGCATCACAGGCCTGAAGATGCTGGAAAGGTAGCCAAAGAAGGCCGGGTAGAGGGTCAGGAACGTAAAGATCAAGATTCCGCCGAGAATGGCGGTGAGCGAATAAGCCGTCAAACTAATCTTAATGAAGTCATAGGCGAGCTGGTCATACTTCTTGGCCATCGCCCTGTCCTTCGTCATGATCCCCACGAACTCGATAATCATGCAGAAGATCGGGACAGCAAGGACAAAGCTGCCGTAGTACAGATGTTGCTGGTTGGCGAACCACAGAAGCACGCGGCTCTCAAAGTTGTACCGCGGATAGTCCTGAGGATTGTCGCCCGTCTTGGGAGCCGGGGCGCCAGAGACAATCCCTTCCGTCTTGTAGTAGACGTCTCGAGCCTTCTCGACCTTTTTCTCCTCGGCAGCAGCACCTTCTTCACCTGCTTGTTCCGCAAGCACCTCAGGCGGTGGCCCTCCGGCTGCCGGCGCTCCTCCTCCGGCGGCAAGCACCGGCATCGAAAGAACTATAGGTAGTAGAAGGAGGCCAATCATGGCACTCAACGCCGTGATCGACATCAGCTTCTTCGTTCGGGTCAAACGGCCCATGGCTAACCTCCTTGAGATAACGTCAGAGCTCTGAGCCGAGGTGATGCCCATGCGCTTGGGCGATCGCCTGCACCTTGGCGCAGCGCACTCCACATACTAGTCCCGGAAACCATACCAATAGTCCAGTCCCTGAGAATCCATCAGATAGTGATTGACAATGTGAAAATAGGCGAGCGCAAAGAGGAGAGAGATGCCCACCGCTACGTACGTGTTGTTCAGGAGTTCCCTCTGCTTTATCCAGATGGCAACAATGGCTGCAGCCGCAATGATGAGAAGTGCGAACCAGAAGTTTGGGTTGAACATAACGTCCATCTCGATACTCCCTTTAGTATTCTATTGTTCTAAGCTGTTTGTCGATTCACGGATCGAAGTCCGTTCTGACCTGAATCAACTGGGCGGCCTCTACTGCGAGGGTCGATACTGAAGGCAGTCAGCATCAGCACGGACACTGGATTCCATTAAGCCAATAAAAGAACCAAAGCCCTGCCGCACAGGTCAGATAGAAAATTGATTTCCCGATCTTGATCTGGATATCATCTTGCTGTTGCTCGCCTTGCGCTCCCGCCATAACTCTATCTCCTTACTTATCTCCTTACTTGACTTGCCCCGCTGTACCTATTTCGTTGTTACGTGGCTCACCCCTGCAGGGCAGCGTACGTATTCAGGGCAGCGTACGTAGAAATGCTCAACCGCACTGCTTCGCGCTCGGAGCGCTCAACTTGACACGACCGTAAGTCTATGATATTTCTGTTTTCGCACCCCTATAGAGCGGCTCGGAGAGGGCGAAAGAGATGGCTAAGAACTCAAGATTGTTCGACATTATAGTTTTGGCCGGAATGGTTGTCAATATAATTTTGGCCGTCTTCCTAATCCTCTACTACTTTGATTTCTTGTGAGTTTCCTGCCACTGACGAGGCAGTCTGGCCACCCCTTCCATTAGCCGATTTTGCACACCGGAAACCGATCGTTTCATCACGAAAAGTCGGCACCATCTTGCTCCGGCTGGTAATCCGAAGATCCTTGCCCCGGGTGGTATAGACCCCCCCGCGCATGACTCGATAGACCCCATGCTCAGGTCCCGCTGGATTCCGCGGGTGCGGCAGGTGATACGCCCGCTCCTCGTACCAGTCAGCGACCCATTCCATGACATTGCCGGCACCATCGACAACGCCGAAGGGACTGACATCTCGCTGGAAGGTCCCCACAGGGGCGGCCACGGGATAGCCATCTTGATTGCCCCAATTCGCCGCGGTGAGGTCTAGCTCGTTCCCCCACGGCCAGAGTCGGCCGTCTGTGCCGCGCATGGCCTTTTCCCACTCAGCCTCAGTTGGCAGACGTTTGCCCTTCCAGCGGCAATATGCCGCTGCATCTTCCCAGGACACATATACGATCGGCTGGTTCATACCCCGCAAGCGGGCCATGTTTTTCGCGTACCTCGACGGAGGACCCGCGTAACGATGCCCCGTTGCGGCTCGGAATTCCTGGTAGTGATGATTGGTCACCTCGTGTCGATCGATCCAGTACGCCTCAAGAGAGGCGGTATGCTCCGGTCTTTCATCGTAACCTCCAGCCCCTGTACCGCGGATGAAAGGACCGGCCGGAATCCGAATCATTTTCTCAGGGATGGGATCAATGTGAGCGGAAGTTTGGTCAGCCAGGCTATCTTGCAGTTCCCCATCATGGGGTACACGGGTCGCAACTTCGGGCGGCGGCGGCTTGGTCCCTTTGAGAATCCCGATGACGGGCAAAACCGTCATGAACAGCACAGCGAGAAGGATGGCGACCTTGAACCTTGTTTCAAGCATGGTTCGGCTGAGTCGTTATTTGGTGAACCTTATTCGTTGATCCTCAAGCCTACCTCTGAGCTCAAGTCACGAAGGACAGTCGGCGCTTCGTGCCGATCGGGTTCAGCTGCTACTCCGGATCCTTTGCACACCGAACCCCAATCGTGCTGTCCGTGCGCCACATTTTGGCTTGAAAGCGTTTGGCGACCCTCGCGCCATGCGGCGTTTCACGCCACGAGCCTCCACGGATCACTTTGTGCTCGCCGTCTTCCGGTCCAACGGGATCGCGGTAGGGAGAGGCCGTGTAGAAGTGCTCGCCGTACGTGTCCGCTACCCATTCCGCCACATTGCCCGTCATGTCATACAGCCCGTACGCACTTCGCCCGGATTCAAATAAGCCTGGAGGCGCAAGGTACTGAAAGCCGTCTTCTTCCCCATCGATGTTGGCATGACCCGACCCGAAGCCATCGCCCCACGGATATCGCCGTTGCCCTTCACCGCGGGCAGCTTTCTCCCATTCTGCCTCCGTTGGCAGCCGTTTGCCGGCCCATCGACAATAGGCGACTGCATCGCTCCACGACATACCTACGACCGGGAGACTGGGGCTTGTGATCTTGGAAATGTCGTCATCGAAGACCGGAACAAACGGCTTCCCGCGTTTGGTCATCCGCACAAATCGATCATATTCGGCCTGGGTGACTTCCTGCAGATCCATGTAATAGGTCTTAAGATAGACCTGATGTTCAGGGGCCTCGTCAGGATCACCCTCCGTGCTCCCCATCGTGAACGGTCCTTCAGGGACTTCCACCATCTCTCGCCCTTCATCCCCGACTATCCGCTTGTACATAGAGAAGTCGCGCAGCGCGACTTGAGCAACTGGCTGCTCTTCCGTCTGAATCGAGGCGACCAGTTCACGCTGCCGCTTTGACTTATATGACTCATACACCATCCCAACGATCATCAAGATGAACGAGGCGAACACGAAGATGATGCCCCCGATCAGCACGCCTTTATTTTCCATACACTTTCCCCTTGCCCCATGCGCCCCGAAAGATACCGGGACCAGTGATTTCGACTGAGTTCTATCTGTTTCCTACGCAGGCGGCTCAACCGACGCAGTCCGGCTCTTGCGCTGAGCCCGCAGGTCCAACAACATCGAGATTTGGATACCGAGAAACCCCCCCATGGCGGCGCCAGCACCGGCCCCCACGGTCACACCGTCCATGCCGACGAGCGCCCAGGCAAGGACGCCTCCCGAGACCGCTCCGATCAAAATGCTCACCAAGAAGCGTCGTCCACCAAGAAGACCAACGACGATGCCGAGTGCGAGCCCGAGGACCAAGGCAACCGGCAGCGACCCACGACCCAGAATCATCCCAATGAGGGTTCCGACAGTGCCCATCACCGCCGCTCCGAACACCATGTCGACGACTTTCCCAGCGGTCATGGAAGGTACCTTCGATTCGCTTGCCGCCATGCTCCCTCTTCAGCCCGGCTCATTCACCAGTGGCAGTGATCGGTCCAAAGTCGACTTCGACATCCGGCCCGCCCAAGAGCGAGATGCCCCACGCCTGAGCGGCCGGCTCATGCTTGTGAATACGCTTGAAGTCCTCATACGCATTTACACGCTCTTCAACCCACTCTCCAACAGGATCCGAACCGGTACGCAACACGATCTCCGTTGCTCCGAAGAACCCACCCTCGGTCACCGTTCCTTTGGCCTTCGTGGCACTCCAGACGTACTTGGTGGCAACAGGAATGAAAATGAGGTCCGTGTCCAGGGAGAGGAACACGGCTGCGAGAAGGTCAGCTCCTTTGGGTATTTCCTTGACTCGCCAGCGCCACGTGACGATCGGCGTGCCTTTCGGGTCCCAGCCCATTTTCTTCTTCACGCGTTGATCTGCTGACTTGGCGGTCAGGAAGGACAGCTCCTCCTCTGAGTGCACCGAATAGGTTTCCCTCACTCTTGTCTCACTGCGTTGCGCTTTCCATCCATTCGGGAACCCAGCGCCATCCTTTGAGCGAAAGTCCTCCAGAACCACAGATTGGGCGGATTGTGCTCCCACGGTCACGACGCCTGGCATGGCCATGAGCAGGGCACTGATCCACAACATAAGAGCCAGAATACCCAACCGTCTCAAACCCATACAGCACCTAGCTGAGTCATGATGATGACAGCTCGCGTGATGAGGATGGGGCCCAGGCCGGTGGCTGCTGGCCGACCGTGTCCGACAGCGAGAGAGGCTGTCGACCCCTGTTGCTAATCCAGAAGAGCAACAGCACGGTCACCCAGAAGACGACCATATTGACGGTCACCATCTTGGCGGCAAACCCCAGGGAAGGCGTAAAGGCCCAGGGCGACAGATCGGGCAGGACTTCATTGACATGCCAGGACAGTCGTCCGGATGATCGAATGTAGCCCATCAAGCCCATGACCCACGTGAAGGTGGCCGCCAGTCCACAGAGTGCGACCATGCCCCGGATGGAGATCTTCCCCCACTCGATCGGGGCTTGTATCCTCGCCCCCTGCGTCATGGCGTGGTTGATAAGGAACCCGCCGAGGAGGACCGTGAGCGTCGTGAACGCTTGCGGGGACGACAGCCCCACACGCACGCTGGCCGGAAGGTAGAACCCATAGACCGCCAGCCAGATAATGTTCAAGATGCCGAGCCCGAAGAGCACGGCCAACACCGCGTTTCCAGCCTTCACCCAAGAGACGGTCATGGCCCGGTTCGCGCGTCGATAGAGAATGTAGCTGAGCGCTGTCAAACAGATCATGACGTTGATCGCGCCGTTCTTCGAGGACATGACCCCGTAATTGCCGATCACCGG
>JBHICF010000106.1:0-6920 GCA_046759485.1 Nitrospiraceae bacterium | reverse complement strand
CTGTGGAATGCAGCAGGTCTTGAGACGATACTACCGCGTGCGTTCGACACGATGCAATGGCCTGGAGTCGGACAACACTGTTCACATTGTCAGGGTCAGCAGGGTATGATCGTGGCCTTCTTGTCAGCCCCGTTACGGTGAGTCGGGGGAATGCTCCAATGACCAGCCAGTCTTCGAACAAACTCCTCATCGCCATGCTTCTAGGGATTGCTGTCGGAACCCTCTTGGGTGGGCTGAACCCGCAAATGGGCAAGACCGTCCAGTTCTTGGGCGAGCTATTTCTGAGGGCGTTGCTCATGCTCGTCGTGCCGCTCGTGATGGCTTCGCTGATCGTTGGCATCAGCAGCCTGGGTGATGTGCGCCGTCTTGGGTCTCTGGGTGGCCGGACCCTGCTCTATTTTCTCGGTACTACCGCTCTGGCAGTCCTCACCGGACTGGTGCTGGTCACGGCAATACAGCCAGGCGTTCCCTCCGGTAACCACGAACAGGCGGCACAGGTCGCCCAGGAGTCTGAAGCTAGTGTTGGGCAGTTCGCTGATGAGACCCGGTCCCTCGGCGAATTGGTCCGAGAACTTCTCGTCGGGCTCGTGCCGAAAAATCTTTTCGCAGCGATGGCTAGCGCTGACATTCTGCCACTGATCGTGTTCTCCCTGGTCTTTGGTTCCGTGCTCACGACACTCGGCGAACGCGGCCAATTGGTGATCCGCTTCTTTCAGGGCGTCAATGCCGCGGTCATGGTGATCGTGCATCTCCTCATGTGGGCTGCGCCCTTGGGTATTGGCGCCCTGATCGCGGGGAGGCTGGGAGAGGCCGGAGGCTTCAGCGGATTTTGGCCGGAACTCGCTCGATTGGGTTCGTATGCCGCGACGGTCGTGATAGCGCTCTTGATTCACGGAGCCCTGACCCTACCCGTCATTTTGCGATATCTAGGTCGGCAGGTCGTGTGGACCTATGCGCGCAACATGGGCACTTCGCTCGCAACAGCCTTTTCGACTGGCTCGAGTTCAGCCACGCTACCGTTGACCATGGAGGGTGTTATCGAACGGAACGGCCGGTCCGCACGCATCGCCAGTTTCGTACTGCCCCTCGGGGCGACCATCAACATGAACGGCACTGCGCTCTATGAGGCCATCGCTGCGATCTTCATTGCGCAAGTGTACGGCGTTCACCTGGACATGCAACAGCTGATCATCGTCTTCTTGACCGCGACATTCGCAGCGATCGGAGCAGCTGGTATCCCGGAAGCCGGTCTCGTCACCATGGTGATCGTCCTCCATGCCGTCAACCTGCCGCTCGAAGGGATCTCAGTAATATTGGTCATTGATTGGCTGTTGGACCGGTGCCGGACGACGGTCAACGTGTGGGGAGACGCAGTCGGCGCTGCGGTGATCGACCAGCTGGAGCACAACGGGGAGGATGGAGCGGTGGCGGAGGCCAAACAATCGGCCAGTGATTCTCAGGCCAGTGAATCTCAGGATTGAGGTCCAACGCCCGTCGTCTGAGCTGGGCCGGTGGCTTTGGTCAGCATGCGACCTCCGGCGTATCCGATACCGTACCCGAGCCCGCCACCAAAGAGCGTGTAGAGCGGAGCAAGGATGAACACCACACCATCTGTCGCGGATTCACTCACGGTCCCGTCGAGGGGTACCAACCAGCTGAGATGAAAGTACAACGTCAGCGCGACCACCGCCAGGACCATGACAACGATACTCAGTCGAGGAGCAAGCGGAGTTTTTGCCCATTCCCCTCCACACGACGCGATGGTGAATTCAGACAACACAGCAGAACCGAGCAGGGGCATGATATCCCAGACCGCAAACCAGTTGTAGCCTTGGACAATAACCACGAATGCGCCAGTCGCCAGGAGCACGATGTTGACGACAATCATAGCGACCCAATTGTGCTCTTCCTTGCCACCGGGATCAAGCAATCTTGCTTCCGATCCCTCACATGGAGTATCTCAATTGTTGCCTGTTAGAGAGGACCGGGTTTTGCTTCTGCTACCCCTAATGTCCCTTGCTGCCCCGTGAAGGCTGCCAACCTTTCGAAAGAGCCGTCCTACCCACGACTGGTGCCAGCTGGCGACAGTGCCTGGACAGTTGAATTTGAAGAAACCATCGACCCGCTCGTCAATGATCAGGTCCTTGCCTTCGCACGAGCGGTCGAGCGGCTTACGGTCCGCGACCTGATCGAGGTCGTACCGGCTTATCGGTCCGTCACCGTGTATTTCGACCCCATAAGGACTGACGCAAGGTCCCTCGGAAGTCGTCTCCTCAGGCTAGCGGGGACCCGCCGCGGACGGAGGAGTAGAAAACGGCCGACCCGCGTAATCCCGGTCCTGTATGGCGGCGACTGCGGACCTGACCTCATGGATCTGGCTTCCCACGCAGGCCTGCCACCGGACCAGGTCGTGACTCTGCATACCTCGGTTGAATACCGCGTGTACATGCTTGGATTCAGCCCCGGGTTCCCCTATCTTGGTACCGTCCCTCCCGCTATCGCAATGGCCCGCCTCAGCAACCCGAGACCCACGGTGCCTGCAGGGTCGGTTGGGATTGCCGGAGCGCAGACTGGGATTTATCCTCAAGAAACCCCAGGTGGGTGGCGCCTCATCGGTCGGACCCCGCTACAACTGTACCTCCCGTCCCAACCCGATCCGTTCTTGTTTCAAGCAGGTGACCGCGTGCGGTTTGTCGCAATCGATCAACTGGAGTTCGATAGGCTGACCAATGAAACAAAACCTTCACGTTGACCTCAATTGCGACTTGGGCGAATCCTCAGACACGGCCCAACTGGAGATCCAGTCCCGCATCCTGTCCCTGGTCACTTCAGTCAATATCGCTTGTGGATTCCACGCAGGAGATCCTGACCTCATGCGACGCACGGTTCAGCAGGCTCACGCTCTCGGGGTGGCACTCGGCGCGCATCCGGGGCTACCCGATCGAGAGGCTCATGGCCGGAAGGAGCGTGACGTTTCGGTCACCGAAGTTGAAGACCTCGTCGCATACCAGCTGGGCGCCCTGGCTGGAATTGCAGCCTTGGATGGTGCGCGGCTCTCGCACGTCAAACCACACGGCGCGCTCTATACTATGGCGGCCCGGGACACTGATATCGCCATGGCGATTGCTGGAGCTGTGCTGGCCGTGGACCGTCAGCTCTTGTTGGTCGGGCGTGCGGGTTCCCGATTGATTGAGGCCGGTCGAGCCCTTGGTCTCACCGTGGTGGAAGAAGCGTTCGCCGATCGCGCTTACCACTCAGATGGAAGCCTGGTATCGCGAGATCGCCCCGCCGCGTTGATCCACGATCAGCAATCGGTGGCGGATCGTGCGTTGAGCTTGGTTCGAGATGGCATGATCGACTGCGTTGACGGGGCTCGGATTCCTGTTCGGGCGGATACCTTGTGTGTCCACGGGGACACACCTGGCGCCGAGCTGCTGGTTGCCGCGATCCGAGAGGCGCTTACGAACGCAGGGATCCGAATCGCTCCGGTGCTTCATGAGCAATCTTGAGCCCGCACGAATTCATGTTGTCCGACCGGGATTGCTCAGCACCGTTCAGGACCTCGGACGCTACGGCTTCCAACGATACGGCATGCCAGTGGCGGGCGCGATGGACACCGTGGCCTTGCGGCTTGGAAACCGGCTCGTTGGCAACCCTGATCACCTCGCCGTTTTGGAGATGACGATGCAGGGAGCAGAGCTGGCGTTCGAGACGGAGGCTACCATTGCGTTGACAGGAGCTGATCTCTCGCCCCACATCAATGGAGAACCGGCACAGAACTGGACCGCTCTCGGGATCGCAGCAGGCAGCATACTCACATTCGGTGCTCGACGCACCGGAGCCAGAGCGTACCTGGCCCTGTCGGGTGGCATCCATGTCCAACCCGTCTTGGGCAGCTGCTCGACACATGTGCGCAGCCGTACCGGTGGTCACCTGGGCCGAACATTGGCAAAAGACGATTTCGTTCATGGGCACGTGCCGCCTTCGAATGCGCGGAACTGTGTCGGCCGTTCGGTTCCGAGCAAGGTCAGGCCATCCTATCAATCTGAACCCACCCTACGTGCGGTCCCCGGCCCGCAAGACGATGGGTTCCTGCCCGATGCCATGCATATCCTGACGAGCAATGAATATATTCTGTCGCTACAGTCGGATCGTATGGGATACCGGCTGGTTGGGCCGCCACTACTCCACAAGGGAGCCGCCGAGATAATTTCAGAGGCGACACCTGCCGGTGCGGTGCAAGTACCACCCAATCAGCAACCTATCTTACTCATGGCCGATCGTCAGACTACAGGTGGGTATCCAAAGATCGCCGTAGTCATTTCTGCCGATCTGCCCCTCGCCGCCCAGCTTGTACCGGGCGATCGGATTGGATTTGCGGTGGTGGATTTCGAAGAAGCACGAGCGCTTCTTCGGGAGGTGGATGCTCGCATGAACGCCACGATCGCGCCGGTTCGTCTTTGAAATGCTTCGCGAGGCCTATCAGCGAATACTTGAGATGAGCGAACGGGCACCTACCATCATGAGCTTGAGTGCATCGCAATCGGGCCGCATACCTGACCTGGACTAACTGAAAAAGAGAATCCCCAGAGCGATGAGAGCGATACCGAGCGCACTCACCGCAACCAGATAGACCCTCCGGAGTATCTTCTGGATGGCCACCAGCTGACTGGCAAGCTTTTCAATCAGCTGCAATTGGGCTTCCAAGGATTGTTCCAACTGTCGGATACGTGCCTCTCCGTCCTGTCGAATGGATTCGGTGTGCAATCGGTTCTGTTTCACAGCTTTGACGGTGGAAATGATTTCCGGAACGGCTGGTAACACGACTCTGAGGAGCAGCGACCACGGGAACACCATACGAGAAGATCTTCCTTCTACTCAACGACCAGTATCACGCTTGGGAGTGCGAACGTGTCATGCCTTCGCAATCCGTTTCACCAGTTCGCGTTCTTCAGATTCGGTTTTCACTTCACCATCCAATCGAGCATCGCGCAACCGCGTGAGGATCCTTTTGTACAATGGACCGGGCTTGAGTCCCATGGCCTTCAGCTCATCCCCTGTGAGCGTAGGCTTCACATGCTGGTAGGCGGTCAAATAGGACGAAATGTGACGCTTGACTGACTCCTGCTTAGCCTGGGCCATCAGAAACAACAGAGTCTCATCTGACAAGCCACAGAGAGAGTCATAGACCTTCGATGGACGTAGCGGCGGGCGTTGGGCAAGCCGGCGAAGAACAACGTTCGATGCAGCACGCGCCGCCCTGATGTTCTGGGCCTGTCCGGCCGGCATCGCCAGCCGCTTCAGCGTCTCCGCAACGGCCTTGGGCGGAATCACCTCCATGAGGGCCATGAAGTAAACCAGCCAGGGCTTCATCTTTCTGTCTAAATAGAGAAGCTTATACCAGTCCAACGCATCCTCCACGGGCTTCAGGAGCGCCGGCAACCGAGTGGCGTTTCTCAGCGAGGGATGAACAAATCGCAGCAAGTCCAGCTCCGCCAAGCGCCCCACAGTCCTCCGTGGTTCCTGCTCGGAGAACAGATTAACGAGTTCGCCGAGCAGGCGGTGACCAGAGAGCCGTCGAAACAGATCCATCTTGGCTGCCCCTTTAATCAGGGCCAAGGTCTCCTTGCCCAGCCGAAATCCGAATCGCTGTTCGAAGCGCACAGCTCGGAACACTCTGGTAGGATCCTCCACGAAACTCAGACTGTGGAGTACGCGAACCACCTTCTCCTTAAGGTCACGTTGCCCACCGTAAAAGTCGAGGAGATCTCCAAAGCGGGCGGAATTCAATCGGATCGAGAGGGTGTTAATCGTGAAATCCCGTCGATATAAGTCTTTCTTAATCGAACTCTCCTCAACCGTCGGCAACGCGGTTGGATATTCATAGTACTCAGTACGAGCGGTAGCGACATCGATCTTGAACTTGTCTGGAAACACGAGCACCGCGGTCCCGAACTTGTCATACGCCTTCACGTGGGCCCCCTCTTCCTGACCCACCATCCGCGCGAATGCGATTCCATCTCCTTCGACCACCACATCAATGTCCAGGTTCTCAATACCGAGCAAGAGGTCTCGGACAAACCCTCCGACAACGAAGGCAGCAACCTCCATCTGGTCAGCGATCTGTCCGACGCGCACGAGCCGTGCAAAGGCCCGTTCTGGCAGGCGCTGCTTCATGGCTTCCCGCAGATTGCGCCGGCCACCAGACACCTCGGGCATCTCCCCTTTCATCCGCGCCCGGGATGCGGCGAGCACATCGTCATGTAGCGTTCGTAGTAAATCAGTCCGCGTAATGACGCCGGACACTTTCCCATCGTGTAGAATCGGAACAAACCGCTGATTGCGCTCGATCATCCTCGATTCGATCTCATGGAACGGCGTGTCAGGAGCGGCCGTGTACTGATCGGTTTGCGCGAGATCCTGAACAGGCGTGGCGCCGAGTTTGTGAAAGAGCGCTTTCTGGATCGTTTCTCGGGTAATGAGCCCGCGGTATCGTTCTTTGGCATCCAGCACCGGGAGGACGTTGACCCCATACCTCGTCATGCGAGGCTCCGCCTCTCTCACCGTCGCATGGTCGCGGATGGCCTTCACCGGCCTGGTCATCACGTCTCGGGCGAGGAGCGTGGGACGATACCGATCAGTCAGTAACTTGGTGATCTGCGCCTTAACTTCAACGAGTGTGCGGCCCTTCACGGTCGCCGCGGCCGCAGCCGCATGGCCTCCGCCTCCGAATTCCTGAGCGAATTGTCCCACGTCGATATTGGGCTGTCGGCTCCGCCCGATGATCTGCACCTTCTCCTCCATCGCAATGGCTGCGATCACGGCATCATATCCTTCCATCTCAGTCAATTTCGTGACCACATCTGCCAGGTCTCCGCGGTACTGATCGTATGAACTGGACGTCACGAGCACCTTGCGTC
>JBHICF010000105.1:0-6970 GCA_046759485.1 Nitrospiraceae bacterium | reverse complement strand
CGGACCATTCCTTCGCGTCAGAAGGAGGTCTTCGAAATCGTGCGGACGGCCCGCGACGCTGCGTTGGCTTTCGTTCAATCACGCGTGGCACAGGGTGACTTCCCCTGCGGGTGGGAGGTCGATGATGTCTGTCGAGAGGTTATCCGACGTGCCGGGCACGGTGACCGCTTTCTCCACCGCACTGGGCATTCGATCGGCGAAGAAGTCCACGGCAACGGGGCCAACATTGACAACGTGGAGACGCAGGATAGTCGACGACTCATCCCACGCACGTGTTTTTCGATTGAGCCCGGCATCTATCTGGAAGGCCAGTTCGGCATCCGGAGCGAACTCGATGTCTACGTGTCGGACCGGGAAGCACAGGTCTTCGGTCAACCCATCCAAACAGCGCTCATCCCCATCTTGAAGACCGCGTGAGGCAGCCGTTCCCCTGTCCAGGCAGGGAGAGAGATTGGCCATGAATCATCTTGACATGGCAGCGGATTTCCTCATCCTCAGCCCTTAGGCCTGCAATTTCACGCCGTTGAAAGGGCCGCTCACATGGAGCCCGCCGACGATTCCTCCGGCTTGACACACCCCGGCTGCAGCAGATAGAGTTTCCGCAACATAGCACCATGTTCACCCGCAACAGCCAGGCCTGAGGCGGCTGGGCTCTGAAGGAACTGTACGATGTTTGGTACACTCGGGTTCTCAGAACTGATCATCATCCTGGTCATTGTGCTCATCATTTTTGGAGCTGGTCGGCTTCCCCAGATTGGCGAGGGTGTCGGTAAGGCTCTCAAGGGCTTCAAGAAGGAGGTCAATGAGCCGCCGCCCCAGGTGGAGGCGAGCTCAGAACCAACCGCTGCCACAGCCAATACGGCACCTCCGGTCCCCGACGCACAGCCTGAGGCCCAGAGCCCCCCTTCAACCCCAGCGGTTGGAGGGACAGTTTTGGAAGCCTACAAACCTGGCCCAGAATTGACGCCTGGTACAACCGCGGCGATCATGGCAGCGGGGGCCGGACCGCAACAGCCGCAGCCTGCGCGTGCACAGACTCCGGTCGCCTCGTCTGCCGAACCTGCTCCTGCTCTTCACGGCGTGCCGCCACCCACCCTCGAAGAACGCGCTGCGCAACCCGCGCCCGCCCAGAGGGCGACCTACCCTGCACTTCCAAAGTCCGCTCAACCCAAGCCGGCGGCCAAGCGACCCTCGGCTGTCGTGAACAAGGAAGCCGTTGCTCGAGTCCAGGCTCAGCAAGCGGCCATGAAGGCGAAGCACGCTCAGGGCTCCGCTCCCAGCCCGCAAGACATGCAAAGCCTGGGCGAAGGGATTGGAGAGACCTTCCGGACATTCCGGCAAGCGGCAGCGGATGTGAAGAATGCCATCGATCCAGAAGTGCGTACCCTCCGCGCAGAAGTGGATGCTGCCCAAAAGGAGATTGAGCAATCTATCGACGCCGCGAAAGAGATGCCTGCCGTTCAAGAAGACCCGCCGAGCACCAAGTCCTAATTCTTTCATGCCTGCCCACCGATGAAGCTGTGTCTCGTCGGATTGAGAGCCCGATACATCCTCGTCCTGTCATTACTTGTCGCACTCGGAGGCTGCGAGGCACCATCGACACCCCCCAATGAGCCCGCGGTCGTTGCTCGCCTTCTGGATTTGCTCCACGATCCCGATCCTGAGGTTCGGAAGACTGCCGCACTCTCTCTCGGGAAAATTGCGCCCGCCGATGCGGCCAGGGGGTTGGTGGAAGGCCTGCTGGACACCGATCCCACCGTCCGTCAATTCAGTGCCTGGGCGTTGGGCAGGCTCGGGCAGGGGGGTCTCGAAGAAACTGGTATCGCACTGGCGAGAAGGCTGGATGACCCAGCACCGGCGGTCAAAGTCGCCGCTGCCCATGCAGTCGGTCTCACGGGCTGGACTGACCGTATCCTCGATGTGCTGATCGAGCTGTTGGGCCAGCCTGAGGAAGCGACTCGCCAAGCGGTCGTCCACTCTTTGGCATGGTTGGAGGCGCCGCCGGCCTATTCCGCACTCATCGGCGCCCTCAGAGACGAGAGCCCCCGCGTGAGACAAGGCGCATTGGCAGCACTGGGTGAGCTGGCTGATGCACGTTCACTCCCACTCTTTCAAGACCGACTGCTCCGTGATCCGGATCCGGGAGTCAGGAGTGAAGCGGCCTTTCGTCTAGGGAAATTTGGAGACTCGACAGTCCTTCCTGCGCTTCGCTCAGCTGCGGACAAGGATGCTCACCCAGATGTCCGGCGTTGGGCCTCCTGGGGCATGAGTCAACTCAGTCCAGTTGACGATTCCGATTCAGGGACGTGACGAGTGCGGCAACACGCTTGCGTGCCTCATCGCCAATGTCTGTGAATTCCACGCCCATACCAGGAAAGAGGACTTGCCGTTCGGCCTTTCCACGGACCCAGACTACCTTGCCTTTCGCGTTGAGCCTTTCCAGCGGCTGATCAGGTAAGGCGAACTCCAACGTGATCTCCGTCCCGACCGGTAGTGGAGAAGCACTCTCGATAAATAGCCCACCACCCCCAATTCCTGCTGTGAGGCTCTCGAAGGCGCGGCTTTCTGTCGTGACATACCGCACCTTCAATGCGAGCGGCGCTCTCTCTGCTGTCCGTCGGTGTACGGCTTGCCCTTCCCGGTGTGATGCTAGGACCTGCTCGATCACGCTGCTCCACGGGACTGTCCCAAGATGTTCGCCGGAAGATCCGTAGAGGGACAGCGTCTCGCGATCAGGATCCACCTGGAGGGTCATCCCCTGGTGCCCTTCGGTCGAAATGATCGGGAATTTCATTTGGGAGCTCTCGAGACGACCGCGATCAACTGGGAAGTTGTCGGTTCACCCAGCGCAAGCAAGATCGTTCGTCTGACGACCGCAAGACCGGCGACGCCGAGGTGGCGACGGGCGGGGTCGCGATGTGGCATTGGCGGACGAACCACTTATCCGGATTGGGTGACACGCTTGAGGGAGTGGATGAGTGTCAAGACCTGCTGCCGCGCTTCGTCTGAAATATTTGTAAACTGCACGCCCATGCCAGGGAAGAACGTGTACTGGTCGGCTCTCGGACACACCCAGGCAACCGTCCCGTGCACAGCAATCCAGTCATTGGAATGATCAGGGAGAGAAAACTCGATGGCCAGCGCGGTCCCGACTGGCAGTGGTGTATTACTCTCTATGAAGAGGCCGCCGCCGCCGATTCCAGTGGCGCGACTTTCAAACTCCTTCCCATCGGATGTGCTATAGCGAACCTTGGCGGTGAGAGAGACCCGAGGCTGGGCTCTGGACTTGTCTGGCTGCGAGACCACCTTAGCGCTGCGGACGTAATCGATGATGGCTTCCCACGAGACCGTGCCCAATTGTTCCCCTTGCACACCCAGCAGGGTCAGGGTCTCGTCCTCAGTGTTGAGGTCGAGGGCTTTCCCTTGGTGCGCTTTGGTCATATTCACCCGCAATCTCATGCGCCATCCTTCCTACTCACCTGGCCTACTCGCCTAGCCTGCTCATCTCGCATACTCGTCTCGGCAGATCCCACCGTGCAAGTATAGCGCAGCAGGTGACGTTGGGAAATTGTTTTCCGCAAAAAAACACGGGGTGCCGATACCGGCACCCCGTGCTCAATTAATAGGCAACTGGATCTCCCGCTAGGCTGACTTCACGTCCTGCTCGAAAATCCTGATGGGCAAACTCTTACCAAGGATGACTTCTTCAGTAATCACGATCTCCTTGATTTCCTTCTGCGAAGGAATTTCATACATGACATCCAGCATCACTTCTTCCAAGATCGCCCTGAGTCCCCGAGCCCCCGTTTTCTGCGCATACGCCTTACGTGCAATCGCACCCAAGGCTGCGTCGGTAAACTTGAGCTTGACCTTTTCGAACGACAGGAGCTTCTCGTACTGCTTCGTGAGTGCGTTCCGGGGCTCCATGAGAATACGGATCAGTGCCGGTTCATCGAGCTCCTCGAGTGTTGCCGCGACAGGCAGGCGCCCGATGAATTCCGGAATCAACCCGTACTTTAACAGGTCCTCCGGCTGGGCATGGGCAAGGACTTCTCCCAATCGAGTATTGTTCTTGCCGCGGATATCCGCCCCAAACCCCATTGCTTTCTTGTTGAGCCGCTGCTCAATGATGGCTTCCAGCCCGACGAAGGCTCCTCCGCAGATAAACAGAATGTTGCTCGTGTCAACTTGGATGAACTCCTGATGCGGATGCTTTCGGCCACCTTGCGGTGGTACGTTGGCAACGGTGCCCTCGATCAACTTGAGCAAGGCTTGCTGCACACCTTCACCCGACACGTCACGGGTGATGGAGGGGCTATCGCTCTTGCGACTGATCTTGTCGATCTCATCGATGTAAACGATTCCCCGCTCGGCTCGCTCCACATCGTAGTCTGAGGCTTGCAGCAGCTTCAGGATGATGTTCTCAACGTCTTCACCGACATAACCGGCCTCAGTCAGGGTCGTTGCATCCGCAAGGGTAAAGGGTACATCGAGGTAGCGTGCCAATGTCTGTGCTAAGAGAGTCTTCCCCGATCCCGTCGGCCCGATCATCAAGATGTTGCCCTTCTGGAGATCGACGTCATCGACCGCACTGGCCGAGATCCGCTTGTAGTGATTGTGAACTGCCACCGAGAGGATTTTCTTCGCCCGATCTTGACCGATGGCGTACTGATCGAGATGATGCTTGATTTCGGCTGGTTTGCGGAGCTTGGAGGAGATTTCCTCCTTTGCCTCTTCCCAATCTTCCGCAATAATGTCGTTGCAAAGGTTGACGCACTCATCGCAGATATAGACCGTCGGTCCGGCGATAAGCTTCCGAACCTCATCCCGGCTCTTCCCGCAGAAGGAACAGCGGAGATGTCGGTCTGATTTGTCCTGCTTGGGCATGCCCCCTCCGTTGGCTATTTGTCCTTGCCACCATCCCTGCCGGACTCTTTCGCGGCGGGCTCTCTGCCACCCTGTCCCTTGGTCAGTTCGCTCATCCCTTTGGGTGGCCGTGCGATGACCTCATCAATGAGTCCATACTTCTTGGCTTCCTCGCCAGACATGAAATAATCTCGCTCGGTATCGACCGCGATTTTGTCAATCGGCTGGCCGGTGTGCTTGGCCAGGATCTCATTCAACCGCTCCCGGACCTTCAGAATTTCCCGTGCGTGGATGTCAATCTCCGTTGCCTGACCTTGGAAGCCTCCCAACGGCTGATGAATCAGGATCCGAGCGTTCGGAAGAGCGAATCGCTTGCCCTTGGTTCCCGCCGACAGCAGGAGTGCCCCCATACTCGCAGCCTGCCCTAGACAGATCGTGTTGATAGGAGGTTTCACATACTGCATCGTATCGTAGATGCCCAGTCCCGCGGTCACGGTCCCGCCTGGAGAATTGATATACAGGTTGATATCCTTTTCAGGATCCTCGGCCTCCAAAAACAGCATCTGGGCGATCACAAGGTTGGCGAACACATCATCGATCGGGGCGCCCAGGAAAATAATACGATCCTTCAGAAGGCGCGAGTAGATGTCATACGCGCGCTCACCACGGTTGGTCTGCTCGACCACAATAGGCACTAGCATGGCAGGCTGTCCTTTCTCTTCGCGTGGGCTAGTTGGGTCATTCTATCATATTTTCCACTGTCGTCAGCTATTTTAAGCGAACCTTAGAGGCCCTGTGCAGGGCCTTGCCCGATCCTCTTTCTCTCGGTGCTATTTCTGGATGACAGCATGGCGGTAGACGAAGTCGAGCGCCTTGTCAGCTAGGATTCGACCTTTGAACTCGTCCATGGAATCCTCTCCCCCGGCCTCCACCACACGCCGTACCTCTTCAGGAGCAAGCCTGAGCGAGGTGGCCAATCGCTGGATCTCATTGGCGACGTCCTCTTCCTCGACCATGAGTCCTTCTCGCTCCGCGATCGCCTCCAAGATGAGACCGATCTTGACCCGCCGGGAAGATTCAGTCCGGTGATCTTCACGCAACTGCTTGATCTCTTCCTGGCGTTTCAGGGCATCTTCAACGGCACCGGTTTTCCCCTGCTGCCGAGCACGCGATTCCATGTGCTGGCGAACCATGGCCGCGAGCTCTCGCTCAACGAGGGTCTCCGGGAGCTCGAAGTGGTGTGTGTCAGTCAATCGCTTGAGGATGGTGTCCTTATAGGTCTCCTCAACGTCCTTCTTTAGCGCTCGTTCCATTTCTGTCCGTAATTTCTCGGTCAGTTCCTCCAGAGAAGCATAGGGGCCGCAATCCTTGGCGAATTCGTCATCCAGCGGGGGCAATTTCTTTTGCTTCACGGCCCTGACTTTGATGCGGAAGATCACGGTCTTCCCAGCTAATCGGGAATCCGGATGAGCAGCTGGATAGGGTTGCGGGATCTCCACCATCTCCCCCTCTTTCTTGCCGAGGAGATGCTCATCAACGTCGAGACCAAGAATGGGGGTCTTGGATCCTACCTTGTAGAGATGCTCCTCGGTCTTTGTTCCCTCCAGCGGTGCAAGATCAAGAAAGCCTTCAACATCCAGGATGGCATAATCACCCTCCGCGAGGGCTGTGCCCGCCGGCGCGGCATCAAGTGGAGCCTGTTGCCCCCTGAGTGTCTCAAGCGCTTGTGCGACCTGGTCATCGGTCACCGTCCGGGTATCTGGTTTCAGCGAGATGGGATTCGGCGGACGGTAATCCCGAAGTTCGATCTTGGGCTTCACTTCAACTGTCGCAGTGAAGGTAAACGCGGCGTTCTTCTTGATCTTCACTCGTTCGAGTGGAGGCACTTCCACGACGACGGGTGAAATCCCTGCTTGCCGGATCGCCCGATTGTAATAGTCTGGGACAAGTTGACGGACTACATCTTCCTCCACTGCCCGAGCATACCGCTTCTCCAGCAACGCCATCGGTGCTTTGCCCGGTCGAAACCCTGGGACTCGAACCTGGCGATTCAGATCCGCATAGGCCTGCGTAAATCGCCGGTTCACCTCATCTTCGGGACCCT
>JBHICF010000104.1:0-7002 GCA_046759485.1 Nitrospiraceae bacterium | reverse complement strand
GCGCCAGCTGCATCCTGTTCTTCATAGGCGCCGCCCAGATGCTTCTCGTCCAATGTGCCAGGTGGGTTCTGGATGACGAGCCGGATCGGAATGTGGTACTTGCGGGCAAACTCGAAGTCCCGCTGATCATGCGCCGGCACGGCCATGATGGCGCCCGTGCCATACTCGTACAGCACGAAGTTGGCTACCCAGATGGGAATGCGTTCGTTCGTGAAGGGATTGATCGCGTACGTGCCGGTGAAGACGCCTTCTTTCTCCCTCTCAGCAGACATGCGAACTGCTTTGTCCTGACGCACCACGCGCGACACGAATTCACGCACGGCGGTGGCCTGCGGACGGTCTCTGATCAACGGCTCCACGACAGGCGACTCCGGCGCGAGACTCATGAAGGTGGCACCGAAGATCGTATCCTGTCGAGTGGTGAAGATGCGCAGTGCGGCCACTTCGTTCAGTGGCTCGGCCAGTGGGAAATCTACCTCCACGCCCACGCTTTTTCCGATCCAGTTCCGCTGCATCGTCAGCACGCGCGACGGCCAATTCGTCAGCTGGTCGCACCCCTGCAGTAACTCTTCCGCGTACTGCGTAGTTTTCAAGAACCACTGCTCCAGCTCCTTCTGGATGACCACCGAATCACAGCGCCAGCAGCGACCCGTGTTGGAGTCGTCATGCGTGATGACCTGTTCATTCGCGAGCACGGTCTCACAACTGGTACACCAGTTCACAGCAGAGCGCTTGCGGTAGGCCAGACCGCGATCGTACATCTTCAGAAAGATCCATTGGTTCCACCGGTAGTACTCGGGGTCAGACGTCGTGACCTCACGGCTCCAATCGTAGGACAGCCCCATCTGCCGGAGCTGCTGACGCATGTAGGCAATGTTTTCCTCCGTCCAGATGCGAGGATGCACGCCGCGGTCAATGGCGGCGTTCTCCGCAGGAAGGCCAAACGCATCCCAGCCCATGGGGTGCAGCACGTTGAACCCACGCATCTGTTTGTACCGTGCTACCACGTCACCGATGGCGTAATTGCGGACATGTCCCATATGGATTCGTCCCGAGGGGTACGGGAACATTTCCAGGCAGTAATATTTTTTTCGGGACGAATCTTCCGTCACCTGGAACGTGCGGGAGTGCTCCCAATAGGCCTGCCAGCGCGACTCAACCGCTTTATGATCGTAGGTCTTGCTCATGCCTTGCCTGGACAGACGAGTGCACTTCTTTGGCGGTACGAAGTGTGAAATCTAACATAGACCGCCAAGGGTCACAAGATTGGCTCTGCTGCTATGAGTCGATCACCTCTAGCCTCCAATCTCTAGGCCTGCTAAAGTATTGTGCAGAGCATCGAGCTCTTTCGAGCACGGCGGGACCATGGGAATCTACGGACAGCACATCTTTCCGCGCGTCATGGATTGGATACTGGGGGCACGCCGGTTCCAGGAACAGCGGATGCTCGCTTTGGCCCCCGTTCGCGGATCAGTCCTCGAGATTGGATTCGGCACCGGCCTCAACCTTCCGCACTATCCCGCCGCGGTGACCGAGCTGACCGCCGTTGACTCAGAAACCCTCCTGCCTGCCGCCGTGGCGAGACGAGCGGCAGAATTGTCATTCGTCGTCAAACTCCACCGTCACAGCGCCGAGGGACTGCCGTTTGAAGAGGGACAGTTTGACAGCGTCGTGAGCACCTGGACCCTCTGCACGATCAACGACGCTGTTGCGGCCTTGCGAGAAGCCCGGCGGGTCCTGAAGCCGGATGGTCAATTTATCTTCCTGGAGCATGGCCGAAGCGAGGACTCACGCGTGGCACAATGGCAGGACCGACTCAACCCGCTGCAACGACTCTTCGCCTGCGGCTGCAACTTGAACCGTCGCATCGATTCGATGATCGGCGAGGCCGGCCTCAAGATCACCCACCTTGAGCGATTCATCATGCCCGGAGTCCCTCGCATCACGGGCGAAATGTACCAGGGTGTTGCCACTCACTCTAATAGAGCCTGAGGTGGAGAACGTCGGAGTCTAGGGTGTCATGAGCTCCCGAAGACTCTCGATGGACAGAAAGCGCGTGGAGCGTTCAGCTGGCAGGCGAGAACTGGATTTCGAGCGGTGATACAGGTAGCCGACACCATATTGCTGGGCCGCGCCCAAGCTGGCCTCGTCGTCGTCAATGTACAATGACCTTGACGGATCAAATCCCACGATGCGCTGGCAGCCGGACCAGAACTCTGCATGCATTTTCAGGGACCCGACCTCAGATGCCGTCACGATCAGGTCCATGTACTGATCAATCCCCGTCCTGACCGCTTTAATCTCCAAGCTAGAGCCGTGTGCGTTGGTCACGAGCGTTAGCCGCTTACCCTGTGATCGAAGATAGCGCAGGAATTCCACGGCATCATGATGATACTCAATCATATGTCGCAGTTCGTGTGTGACCGCCACCGTATCGATGTCTAACGTCTGGGACCAGTAGTCCAGATCTGCCCAAGCCAGTTTCCCTTCGACCGCCCGGTAGTGTCCGAACAGCGTGTCGCGCGCCCGGTCCAACGGTAGCCCGTGTTTGGCGGCATACCGTTTGGGAAGCTCTTCATTGAAGAACACATTATCAAAGTGCCGGTCCAGCAGGGTCCCATCCATGTCCAACAGGACATCATTGACGCAGTCCCAGTCGAACCCGTTCACCTTGTGATGTGGTGCTGACACGTCGTCTCCACCGAAGAAGAGGTGATTGGTCCACACTCGGCGGAGCCCATTATAGCCCAACTGCCCCCTCGTTTCTTGTCTTCGCCCATGCCGTGTGGTATCGTTCAGCTCGCGCAAGATACATCGTACAGAGCACCGCGGTTTCCCCTACCCTTCTACCAGTTCACCATGCCACCGCTGATTGCCATCATCGGCCGTCCCAACGTTGGAAAATCCACACTCTTCAACCGCATCCTGGGCACGCCGACCGCGATTGTCGATGACATCTCGGGCGTTACCAGAGACCGGAATTACGGGGACGGAACATATCGCGGACGCCCGTTCCGGCTTGTTGACACGGGTGGGCTCGATCCTTCCGCCACTGACGCGATGTTGACCCTGGTCCGCCAGCAATCAAAAATCGCCATTGCCGAAGCCGACCTGTTGGTCCTTCTTATGGATGGCCGTGCGGGTCTCACTCCTCTTGATAAGGAAATCGTCCGTTTGTTGCGCGGCACGACCAAGCCCGTCTTCATTGCCATCAACAAGCTCGACACACCGAAATTAGAACCGCATGTTGCCGATTTCTATGGCCTGGGACAGGGCGCGTTGTACCCTGTTTCCGCTGAGCACGGCCTTGGAGTTGATGAACTCCTGGAAGCCATCTTCCCTCACCTGCCGCAAGTCAGCCAGGAAGAGCAGTCTCCGATCTTCCCTCGCATTGCCATCGTTGGACGGCCCAATGTGGGGAAATCGACATTGGTCAATACGTTTCTGGGGCAGGACCGGATGATGGTCAGTAGTGCTCCAGGGACGACCCGGGATTCGATCGACGCCACGGTGATGTACGAGGGCCGTTCCTATTTGGTCGTGGACACCGCTGGGATCCGCCGGCGAGGTCGAATCGAGCGCGGCATCGAAGGGTACAGCGTCGCGCGCGCGCTCCGAGCCATGGGCCGCTCTGATGTTGTCGTCCTGGTTCTGGACGCCCTGGAGTCCATCACCGAGCAGGATACAAAGATCGCGGGGTTAGCGTTAAGGCAAGGGCGTGCGTGTGTCATCCTGGTGAATAAGTGGGATCTCCGCTCAGGCGACCTCAACGCCCACGGGCAGTACACCCAGGAACTCGCGCGACGGCTACCCTTCCTCTCATGGGCACCGATCCTGTTCGGATCGGCGCTGAAGCCTGACTCGGTCAGCAAGCTATTCCCGCTGATCGACGATGTCGCTGATGCATTTTCGAAGCGAGTGCCCACCGGTCAGCTAAACAAATTCGTCCAGAAGATTTTAGCGGAGAATCCCCTACCGCTCAGGAGTGGGAAACGCGGCCAATCGGCCAGGGCTGCGTACATGACTCAAGTTGCTACCAAGCCACCCTGCCTTGCTTTCTTCGTTGGCCACCCGAAGGATGTGAGTGACAACTACCTTCGATACTTGGAAAACCAGCTTCGCGAGGAATATGGATTTATCGGCTGTCCCATTCGTATCCTGGTCAGGCAGAAGTAATTCTGGCTGGTCTGTTGAGGAGGGGGCTGGTCCGCATGGTCGGGTCAAGCTACCGTAAGGAGGAATCCCCATGATTCGTCAGAGAGTGGTGATCGCGAACGTCGCCTTGAGTAGCCTGTTGTGCCTCAGCCTACTCACTGGGTGCCCAACTCAGCAAGCTCCCGAATCGGGTGTCTCGAAGCCTACCCTGGTCGTCGTAGACGGAATAGCTGTGCCCGATATCGGTCCTCTACCAACTTCTCTTCCGGTCCCCGCGACTAACCTCCACTACGTTGCCAAGGTGGAGCTCGGGAAAAAACTTTACTTTGATAACCGGCTCTCCAAGGGCGACGCGATTTCCTGCGCCTTCTGTCATAACCCGGGAGTCGGCTTCGCCGATCCTCGCCAGACCTCGGTCGGAGTCGATGGCCGAGCCGGAGGACGCCAGGCTCCAACCATATTCAACACCGGATTGAACCCGGTGCAATTTTGGGATGGGCGAGCCGGTTCCCTCGAGGAACAAGCCATCGCTCCCATCGCCAATCCCATCGAGATGGGCGAAACGCATGAAAACGTGGTCGCCAAGCTCGGCAAGATCAAAGGGTATCGAGCGGAGTTTGGGAAAGTATTTGGGACAGACGTGAACCTCCAAGGCATCGCGGAAGCCATCGCCGCCTACGAACGCACTATTATTTCGACGAATTCTGCCTTCGACCAGTACGTCATGGGAGATACCGCGGCGATGGAAGAAGCCGCGATTCGCGGGATGGCGCTGTTCAAGGGAAAGGCGCGCTGCATTCTCTGTCACAACGGGCCTAACTTCACCGACAACCAGTTTCACAACCTTGGGGTCCCTCAGGTTGGGCCGCTGCCCGAGGACCTTGGTCGCTTCAACGTGACACGCCAGGCACGCGACATGGCGGCGTTCAAAACGCCCACTCTGCGCAGCATCGTCGAGACACCGCCCTACATGCACGACGGCGCGTTCAAGACGCTGGAAGAGATCGTGGAATTTCTCAACCTAGGAGGAGGACCCAACCCGAATCTCAGCCCGTGGATCAAGCCTCTCGAGTTGACTGACCAGGAAAAGTCCGACCTCGTGGCGTTCATGAACGCATTGACCGGTGAGCCACTACCGTTCGAAGTGCCTGAACTCCCATGATGTCTGCCTCAAATCAGGCTCCTGTCTCCTCATCTCCGAATCCTTTGTGCCGACACGTGCCTCTCATTGGCAGACACCATGGAGGGACCTATGATCTTCAAGCAAGTCAATCCGGGATACTGCCAAACCTACCTCGTTGCTGATGAGAAGAGCCGGGAAGCGATTCTCGTGGACCCCGTCCTCGAGCAGGTGCCGAGCTATCTTCGGCAACTCGATCAGGAAAAGCTGACCCTGTTGCATGTGATCGATACCCATACCCATGCCGACCACATCTCCGGGGCGGCTGCGCTCAAAGATGAGACCGGCTGCCAATATGCGATGCACGCGAATGCACCAGCCCGATGCATCACGTTTCACCTCTCGGATGGCTTTGAATGCCACTTAGGCAACATTCCTGTCCAAGTGTTTCACACCCCAGGCCATACACAGGACAGCCTCACCTTACAGTTTCCGGACCGGATTCTCACCGGTGACGTGCTCTTTCTTGACGCGGGCGGCGCGGGTCGGGATGACCTTCCTGGCGGAGACCCTGAGGAGCACTGGGACAGCCTGCAACGGATTCTCAAATTACCTGATCGCCTGGTCGTCTACCCGGCCCATGAGTATCGCAACCGTCAGCCATCCAGCCTCAAAGAGCAGAGAGCAAGCAATCCGGTGCTGAAACCCCGCACTAAACGCGAATACCTCGATTACATAGAAGGGCTGCAGTTGGGACCAGCCGAATGGATGAAAGAGGTACTCAAGGCGAATTACGCCTGCGCTCGTGATCCCAAGGCGGCGTGGATCCCGGTGGACATCCCGGCTTGCGAGGTCAAAGGAACCCTGGATCATGGGGCCAACGATCAGAAGGTCTCAGCCATTCCGCCTGTCGAGGTGAGACGACTCCTTGAAGGAGGAGATCCTGCCGCTATTCTCGATGTCCGAAATCCGCAGGAGCTCACTGGTGAGCTGGGACATATCACGGGCGCCAGGCACATTCCCGTCACCGAACTCTCTGGTCGACTCGGTGAATTGGAGTCCCTGAAGAAAAAGATGATCATCACCGTCTGTAAGGGCGGTGGACGCGCACACACGGCGGCGCAGATTCTCATGCAAGCAGGATTCCCAAAGGTGCATGTGATGACCGGGGGGATGACGAGTTGGACACAGAGCGGGTACCCGATCGAAAAGGGCGCGTGACGATCAGCCTGGGTCAAGTCACCTAGGGCGAGCCTCGGTTGAACGACGCATCGTCATGGCTTCCTTGTCAGGGATTATGCCGAAGACTGCTACAGGAGCGGCCCCATCATGCTGGCGATGTTATCGGGCGGATTGATCGGTTTGTCACTCGGTGCGACGGGCAGCGGGGGCTCGCTGCTCGCGATCCCACTCCTGGTGTACGTGTTAGGTGCCGGTGCGCAGGAAGCGGTTGCCATGTCGCTCATCGTGGTCGCAGCATCGGCGTGGCTCGGTGTCTATGGTCATGCTGGAGCTGGAGAAGTTCGAGTGAAGGCAGCCCTCGTTTTCGGTAGTACGGGGATTTGCGGCGCTTGGCTTGGGGCCTTCGGGCACCAGCTCGTGCGGGAAGAACTCATCCTGTTGAGCTTCGGCGTCTTGATGATTATCGCAGCAAGCCAGATGTGGCTTCGCGCCCGCCTGGCAGACACTCAGCCATCCGGCGCCTGCGCCGAGCAATTTCCCCGGAC
>JBHICF010000103.1:0-7016 GCA_046759485.1 Nitrospiraceae bacterium | reverse complement strand
ACAGGATTGGATGTTGTCGATCTCGGAATCGTCCCGACTCCCCTGGTATACTTCTATCTCTTCCAGCATGAGATTGCTGGAGGCGTTATCGTCACGGGGAGCCATAATCCTGCAGAGTTTAATGGCTTCAAACTATGCAGGGGAAAGCAGACCTTGTATGAAAAAGCGATTCAAGAGATCAGAACAACGCTGGAGAGTAAGGAGATCACTTCGTCTTCGAAGAGGGGGAGGCGTCGCACAACTGACATTTTGCCAGATTACCTCGATATCCTTGTAACCCAGTTTCGGCCATCCGGACCGCTTGGAGAGGCAAACGTCTCCATTAGGGTGGTGGTAGATGCTGGCAATGGCACGGCGGGCTTAGTGGTCCCAGGCTTACTTCGAAGACTGGGGTATGAGGTAGTCGAGCTTTACTGTGAACCGGACGGCCGATTTCCTAATCACCACCCAGATCCAGTGGTCCCGGCGAATGTGGCCGACCTCCAATCGGCCGTGGTGGATAGGAAAGCGGATCTCGGGGTGGCATATGACGGAGACGCAGACCGGTTGGGGGTGGTCGACGATCGGGGAGAGATTGTCTGGGGTGACCGGCTGCTCACCCTTTATGCCCGGCAGGTCTTAAAGGAGAAGCCCGGGGCAATGTGTATCGGGGATGTCAAATGTTCCCAGCTCTACTTTGATGAGGTGAGGACCCGGGGGGGGATTCCTCTGATGTGGCGGACCGGCCACTCGCTGATCAAGGCCAAGATGCGGGAGACAGGGGCCCTCCTTGCCGGGGAGATGAGTGGACATTTTTTCTTTGGCGACCGGTACTATGGTTTTGACGATGCCATCTACGCAACATGTCGTCTGCTCGAGGTCCTGGTTGCGGCCAAGCAACAGGATCCGACAGTAGCCCTTTCGCATCTGCTCGGAGATCTTCCTGCATGGATTGCAACTCCTGAGATCCGGGTCTTCTGCCCTGATGACCGCAAACATGAGGTCGTCCGATGTCTCGCCGAAGGGATCTCACGCATGGTTGAAGGTGGGACTTTGCCGGCGGAATTCCACGACGAAGTTGATGAGGTGGTGACCGTGGATGGGCTTCGGCTCGTAGGGAAAAATGGATGGGGGCTGATTCGCGCGAGCAACACCGAACCCGCATTGATCCTTCGCTTTGAAGCCGCTTCCCAAGAAAGGATGCAACGCCTACGGTCCTTTTTGGAAAACCAATTAACCACAGTCCAGAGGGATCTGGGCGTGGTCGCTTGAGAAGAGGGCGATGTCATCGCAACTAGCGGAAGAGCGTCCCTGGGGTAGATGGACCGTTTTAAACGAAGGAGTAGGGTATAAGGTGAAACTTATCGAGGTGTGGCCTGGACATCGCCTCAGCTTGCAATTTCACCATCACCGGAGCGAGCACTGGGTTGTTGTCTCCGGACGGGCGCGGGTCATCGTGGGAGAGCAGGTATTGGAACTTGGTCCCCTCGAGTCTTTTGTGATCCCAGTGGGGACTGTTCACCGATTGGAAAACCCGTGGTCTGTCCCCCTCGCGATAGTTGAAGTACAAAGAGGCGAGCTGCTTAGCGAAGAAGATATCGTTCGCCTTGAGGACGACTACAAGCGTGCAAGCCTCGGCACGCCGCCGGATGAAAGGTCCCACTGATGGCAAGGAGTTACGCGGTCATCATGGCTGGGGGCTCGGGGGAACGGTTTTGGCCTCTGAGTACGCCAGACTGCCCCAAACAGTTTTTACGCCTCCTGGGTGGGACAAGTCTGCTCCGGAAAACAGTAGACCGAATTGAATCCCTGATTCCCATCGACCGCCAGTTCGTGGTTGCCGGCCAGCAGCATGCCTCTCTCGTTCAAGAGGAGTTGTCGGATCTTCCTCGGGCGAATCTCATCTGCGAGCCCGTGGGCAGAAACACGGCCGCCTGCATCGGGTTTGCCTCTCTGTTCATCGAACGTCGGGACCCTGATGCGGTTGTCGTGATTCTCCCCGCCGATCACCATATCCCGAATACATCTGCATTTCTGGGTTCGCTAGAGATGGCCGTCCGGGCTGCCCAGGAGAGGGATGGAATTGTTACCATAGGGGTGAAACCCGATCGCCCAGAGACGGGATACGGATATATGCGAATCGGGCCCGAGATCGACGGCGGCGTCCATGCGGTCCTCCAGTTCCGCGAGAAGCCCGATGAGGAGACGGCCAAACGCTATCTGGAAGCAGGGAATTACTTCTGGAATGCAGGGATCTTTGTGGTGCATAATCGAACCATCCAGCAGTTGATCAGGACGCATCTGCCCGGCCACTGGTCAAAGCTGGAGCAGATTCGCTCTGCCCTGGAAACACCAGAGTACGGGAACGTCCTTGCGGAGATTTATCCAACCTTTGAAAAGATATCCGTGGATCACGGGGTGCTGGAGAAGGCCGATAGCACCTATATGGTCCACGGCCGATTCGAGTGGGATGATCTCGGGTCGTGGACTGCTTTGGACCGTGTCTTTGCCAAGGATGAAGAGGACAATGTAGTCATCGGCCGGCACGTGGGTTTGCATACTTCAAATTGCATTATCTACGGACGCGAAGGTAAGATCGTTGCCACAATAGGACTGCAGGATCTGATCATTGCGGAGACAGAGCATGGCCTCCTGATCTGCCCGAAGTCTCGAGCACAAGACATTCGGAATCTGCTTGCAGCGATGTCGTCCTCCCTAACGAAAGATAGAGAGGGAAAGAAGGACAGATAGTAGCAAATCGCGCGGGGCAAACCGGCAAGGGGATACCTGGAGGGATATCTATGGAAGTCTGTGTCGTCGGTGTTGGCTACGTGGGGCTCGTTACGGCGGCATGCTTTGCCCATACAGGGAATACGGTCGTCGGTGTTGATGACGACCGAAAGAAGGTTCAAATGCTTCTTCAGGGCGAGGTCCCCATTTACGAACCTTTTTTGGATCAAGTGATTGCTCAGGCAATCAACGCAGGGCGACTCACGTTCACGGAGAAAATTGAGGACGGGGTCCAATCGTCCCAGATCATATTTATCTGCGTGGGCACTCCTCCTCTGGAACATGGAGAGGCCGATCTCTCCTCAGTTGAAACTGTCGTGCGACGTATCGCTGAGGTGGCCGAAGGCCACAAACTCATAGTCGAGAAAAGTACCGTTCCCGTCCAAACCGGATTTTGGGTAGATAAGACGCTCCAGCTTTATGGCCACAAGGGAACAGCTGAGTTTGAGGTTGCCTCGAACCCTGAGTTTTTGCGGGAAGGGTCAGCGGTGGAAGACTTCCTACATCCGGATCGCATCGTGATCGGCGTGGAAAAACCGGAGGCAGAACATCTCCTTCGCACTCTGTATGATCCCGTGATTCGAGGTACGTTTTCCTGCCCCATCCATCAGAAGTGTCCCCAGCGTGATAACGTGCCATTCTTGGTGACTAACATGGCCAGCGCCGAAATTATCAAGCACGCCTCAAACTCTTTCCTGGCGACAAAAATTTCTTTTATCAATCTCATTGCTGCTTTGTGTGAAAAAGTTGGGGCGGATGTTTCGAGGGTAGCGGAAGGAATGGGTCTGGACCCGCGAATTGGACGAGCCTTTCTCAATGCGGGAATTGGCTTTGGAGGATTTTGTCTGCCAAAGGATCTTCAGGCCTTTGTCCGCATTGGAGAGAAACATGGGTGTGATCTCAGGCTTCTCAAAGAAGTGGAACGCATCAATGAAGACCAGATCAACGTCTTCGTCGAGAAATTGCGGGATCGCCTTTGGATTATCCGCGGGAAGACCATCGCTGTTCTGGGACTTTCCTTTAAACCAAATACGGATGATATTAGATTTTCACCGGCCCTTGAGGTCATTGGAAAACTCTTGAAGGAAGGGGCGAGAATCAAAGCCTACGATCCGAAGGCAATGGCAAAGGTGCAACAGGTTTTGCCGTCGGTAGAGTTGTGCGACGATCCGTATGACGCCCTTGATGGTGCAGACGCGGCCGCGATCGTCACTGAATGGGATGAATTCAAACGCCTTGATCTTTCACGGGTTAAACAGCAGATGCGGCGGCCACTGATCGTGGATGGGCGCAATATCTTCGATCCGGAGGGAATGAATTCCCTCGGCATTGAGTATTGCGGGATAGGACGCTGAGGTTTCTGGACCATCAACGTCATTTGAGAACACGAGATTATGGCGAAGGTTCTGGTTACAGGTGGGGCGGGATTTATCGGATCGCATGTCGTTGATGCGTATATCGAGGCAGGTCACCAGGTGGTGGTGGTTGATAACCTTGAGACCGGATCGAGGAATCACGTAAATCCGGATGCACGGTTTTATGAGGTAGATATATTAGATTCCTCTCTTGAAGCGATTGTTTCCAAAGAAAGACCTACGCTGTTGAATCATCATGCCGCGCAGGCAAGTATTAGCCGATCCGTCGCCGATCCGGGGCACGATGCACGCATCAATATTTTGGGGAGTCTCCACCTCTTGGAGCTTGCCCGAAAATACGGGATTCCTAATTTCATTTTTGCCTCAAGCGGAGGGGCTGTATACGGTCATCAGAAATGGTATCCGGCCACTGAGGATCACCCCCAGAACCCCATAAATGCGTATGGCATCGCCAAACTCGCAGTGGAGAAATATCTCGAGTGTTACTGGGTGACACACCAGATCCGCTCTGTGTCTTTGCGGTACGGGAATGTATATGGTCCTCGGCAGAATCCTCATGGAGAAGCAGGAGTCGTGGCGATCTTCGTCGGGGCATTGCTTCAAGGGAGGCATCCCGTCATCTATGGTGATGGACATCAGACGCGAGATTTCGTACATGTCCGAGACGTCGTCCGATCGAATATTCTTGCTCTAGATCTGCTTCTTCGAGGTAATGATGCTTACCACGGAGAGTCTTCAACATTTAACATTGGAACGGGAAGGGAAACGAGTGTTGTCGAGATATTAAATCAACTTTCCACGATTCTCGCTAACCCGAAAAAGGGTCAATTTGAAGCACCGAAAGAGGGAGAGATACGCAGAAGTGTCTTAGATATTGGGCGGGCACGTAAGGTCCTCAGCTGGGAACCGGGCTTGAGTCTTGAGGAGGGCCTTCGAGAAACCGCAGCGTGGTTTCAGGCCGAAAGTGTCCAGTTAAAGAAATAAGGCGCGAGCACCGGATAAACTATCCGCGGCTTTTTCCTCACAAATGGAGGGCTCTCGCAATGGGTGAACCGATCCTCCAGTATTTTGAAAAGATCGCAACACTCTTTTCCGGGGTCCAGGTGACGGACTCCAAGAAGAGATCACTGGACTTTTCCGAAGGTCTTTCAGCTGGAATGGACATTATCCTCACCCAGACGTCGCTCGGGCGGAAGGTGATATTTATTGGAAACGGGGGGAGTGCGGCTATTGCGAGTCATCTAGCGGTGGACTATTGGAAAAATGGAGGCATGCGAGCGATTGCCTTTAACGACTCCTCGTTATTGACCTGCGTCAGCAATGACTTTGGGTACCCGCAGGTATTTGCGAAGCCCTTCGAGATGTTCGCCGATGCCGGAGATGTGCTGGTGGCAATCAGCAGCTCTGGCCGCTCAGAAAATATCCTCTTGGCTGTCAATGTGGCAAAAGAGAAGGCTTGCAAAGTGATTACGATGGCGGGATTTTCTGCCGACACTCCGCTCCGCTTTGCGGGAGATCTGAATTTTTATGTCCCTTCGGACACCTATGGTCACGTCGAAATTGTGCATCTGGCCCTTTGCCACTGTATCCTAGACACGATCATCAGCCGTCAAGGGCGGGAATAGATATCACGAGACTCGAGGTCGCATGATTCCTCTCATCGATCTCAAAAGGCAAACGAGACAACTCGAGGGGGAGATTCAACGCGCCATTGCTGAAATACTTGCCGACTGCCACTTCGTAAAGGGAATATCTATTGAGAAATTCGAGGAGGCCTTCGCCCGATATTGTGGAGTGGCTTATGCCAGTGCAGTTTCCTCAGGAACTGCGGCCTTGCAGTTGGCCTTGCTCGCGGCTGGTGTTGGTGAGGGAGACGAAGTCGTCACCAGCCCCTACACATTTATCGCGACGGCGGAAGCGATTACCTGCGTCGGGGCAAAGCCCGTCTTTGTGGATATCTTGCCTGGCCCATTCACTCTCGATCCCCAAAAGATTGAGGAAGTCATCACCGAGAATACAAAGGCTGTTATCCCGGTAGACCTGTACGGACAGTCGGCAGATCTTGAGGCCATAGAGCAAATTGCCCAAGTCCATCACCTGACGATAATTGAAGATGCCTGCCAGGCGACTGGGGCTGAGTACAAGGGACGTCGCCTTGGCAGCGTGAGTCACCTGACCTGCTTTAGCTTTTATCCCTCAAAGAATCTGGGGGCGTTGGGGGATGCCGGGGCGGTCGTTACCAAAGACCTCAAGGCAGTGGAGCAAATCCGGATACGCAGGGACCATGGTCAGACGGGTCCGTACATCCATGAAACAGAGGGATTGAACGCTCGAATGGACTCGATCCAAGCCGCGGTGCTCCTAGTGAAACTCCAGTACGTCGATGGATGGAACGCAACAAGAAGAAAGCATGCGCGGCAATACGACGAGCTTTTAAGGGATATCGAGCCGGTAACGACTCCACCAATCATGGAATATGCCAACTCGGTGTACGCACTGTACACCATCCGCGCTAAGGATCGGGATCGGCTTCAGATGTACCTCCGCCAACGGGGAATCGGCACCGGCGTCTATTATCCTATTCCACTTCACTTGCAGCCGGCATATCAGTACCTCGGCTATAAAGAATACGATTTTCCTGTGACGGAGACAGCAGCCCGAGAGACGCTATCGCTCCCTATGTACCCGGAACTGAGCGAGGATGAAATCACCTGCGTCGCGGAGGGGATCCGCGACTTTTATCTGGGGAAAGAGTAAACTTGGGCTATGCTGATGCCTACGGCCTGGAATCGGAGGCCAAGACCGACGTTCATCCGTGTCGTGCCGGAGTTGCATTAGAAGGCCAAGGCGGTCCCCAAAAATGTTGGGGCC
>JBHICF010000102.1:0-7020 GCA_046759485.1 Nitrospiraceae bacterium | reverse complement strand
CACTGGAACAGAATTTGAAGCGCACAGACTCGAGATTGCCGGCGGCTGCCCATAACTGAAGCGCTGACAGCTGATTACCGAACTGGCGGTCAGGCTGATCGATTGTATAGCTGACACGTGCTTGCGTTGTCAGTGCGTCAGCACCCGCCCTTCCCAATTCTCCTGCCTTTCGCGTTGCAAGTGTGCTGCTTGGTCACCGTGTCCCTTTCGCGCCAGCCCTTTTCTTCATGACTCGTTTCCCTTTTCTCGTCTTCCGCCCCGCGAGCTGACTCATCAAATCCGCCATTTCTATGGCTGTCCGTGCGGCTTCCGCGCCGCGGTTTCGCTCTGGGGCGCCGGCTCGTTCCATGGCCTGCTCAACCGTGTCCGTCGTGAGCACCCCAAAGATCACCGGAAGATCCGCTTCCCATGCGGCTTGTGCGACACCGCGACTGGTTTCAGCGCTAATGTATTGGTAATGAGGTGTGTCTCCTCGGATCACCGCGCCCAGGCAGATCACGGCGTTGAATCGATCAGATTGGGCAAGCCGCCGCGCCACGAGTGGAATTTCGAAGGCACCCGGAACCCACGAAATTTCTATCTCGCGCTCGTCCGCGCCAGCTTTGGTCAGGACTTCCACTGCGCCAGCGAGCAGCCGGCTGGTGACAAACTCGTTGTAGCGGCTCACCACAATGGCGAATCGGTGGCCTCGAGCATCTAACTGTCCTTGATGCGTAGTCATCTCAAGGATTAACGGATTTGGTCATCCACATCTGCAGTGTGGGTTGCCTTTGTGAGGCACTCTGAATGGCGAATGGCAACAGGCGCGCCCGGGGGCACTCATGCGCCTCGGTTGAACGCAAGGCGGTGATCAGACCTTATTGAGGATGTGACCAAGCTTCTTCTTTTTCGTCCGAAGGTAACGCTCGTTTGCCTCTCGAGGCGGAATCTCGATGGGCACGCGCTCGACCACGTTGAGCCCATACCCTTCAATGCCGATAATTTTTCGTGGATTATTGGTCACCAACCGGATTTTGCGCAGTCCGAGATTCACGAGAATTTGGGCACCAATACCATAGTCGCGGAGGTCTGCCTTGAACCCGAGTTGTAGATTTGCTTCGACCGTATCACTGCCTTCATCCTGGAGACGGTAGGCCTTGATCTTGTTCAATAACCCAATGCCGCGGCCTTCCTGGTTCAGGTACAGGAGTACCCCTCGGCCCTCCTTCTGAATGATCTCCATCGCACGATGGAGCTGATCGCGGCAGTCGCAGCGCAGCGAGCCAAACACATCCGCAGTGAGGCATCCTGAGTGTACCCTCACGAGCGTCGGCACGGAGCCGTGAATCTCGCCCTTCACGAGGGCAACGTGCGTGCCTCCGTCGACTTCATTCTCAAACACAACGGCTTCAAATTCTCCAAAAGAAGTCGGGAGCCTGGCGCTGGCAATCCGCTTCACGAATGTTTCCCGACGAAGGCGGTATTCGATCAGTGCTTTCACGGTGACCATCTTGAGGCGGTGACGTTTGGCGAATTCGAACAGCTCCGGAACTCGAGCCATTGTCCCGTCGTCATTCATGACCTCGCACAACACGCCGGCGGGGTAGAGACCTGCCAGCCGGGCTAGATCCACCGAACCCTCGGTCTGCCCGGCACGCTTCAGAACCCCACCCTTATCCGCTTTCAGTGGGAAGATGTGCCCTGGTCGCGCGAGATCAGTTGGTTTGCACTTGGGATCTATCGCTGTCCGAATCGTGGTGGCCCGATCCGCCGCCGAGATGCCGGTACTGATGCCATGACGGGAATCGATGGACACGGTGAAGGCCGTGCCGAAGGTGGCCGTATTTTCCGCGGCCTGTGGCGGCAGGTGGAGCTGCTCCACGCGCTCAGGGCTTAGAGCCAGGCAAATCAGCCCACGCCCATGCTTGGCCATGAAATTGATGCTTGGTGGCGTGACCTTCTCAGCCGCAATGACGAGGTCTCCCTCGTTCTCACGGTCCTCGTCATCCAAGAGGACGACAAACCGCCCTTGCTTAATCTCCCTGATCGCCTCATCGATCGTATTGAACTTTGGCTGGTTAGCCATGCTAAAACCCTGGGAATTACCTTCTAGACCCCTATAACTACTTCTCCCTAAGTCCTTAAAATATAAAATATTTTAGGTCGATCTGTCAATGACGAAGGCCATCATTGCCCTTCATGAGACTCCCAACCCGTCGCCGTTGTTGAATAACCAGGACGCTGCACCACACCACAACCACCGCACCCGCAAACAGAAGGAATCCGGTTCGATAGGTGCCTGTGACATCTTTGAATAGCCCTAGCCAGATTGGCAGCATGAAACCGCCTAGCCCTCCAGCAGCACCCACCAATCCTGACGCCATACCGATCTGGTTGAGAAAGCGTTCGGACACTACTTGAAACACTACTCCGTTGCCGAATCCCATCGCCGCAAGAGCCATCACCATGAGCAGCGCGGTCCAATGGAAGGAAGGGAGCTGAGCGACCAGGATGATCAACAGCAACAGCACAGGGCAGATCAGTCCTAACATCCTTAATCCGCCCACACGGTCGGCCAGGTAGCCTCCGAACGGTCTGAACGCGCTACCAGACAACCCACACAGGGCGGTGATGGATCCTGCCGCCACGATGTCGAGCCCGTACTGGTCATGGAAAAAAATGGGGAGAAAACTTGCAAATCCCACAAAGCCGCCGAATGTCACCGCATACACAAAACACAGCCAGTACATCGACGGCTGCCGTAGGGCGTTCGTGGTTACCCTCCACCAGCCCAGGTCGTGGGCGCGCTGTCTAGACGAATGATCGCCTTGGACGAGACCCATGTATAGCACCATGGTGACGATGATTGCGATCGCCATGAGCCCAAACACGCCGTGCCAACCAACGATCTGCGCCAGCCTTGGCGCGAAAAACGCCACCAGGACAGTCCCGCTGTTGCCAGCCGCGGTCACCCCCATCGCAAGTCCCTGGTGATCAGAGGGATAGGCGCGACTCGCCAAGGGGAGTGCCACAGCGAAGCTCGCCCCTGCAGTGCCCAGGAGAATCCCCACGGCAAGAACTTCCAGGTAGCTGGTGGCACCTAGCCAGCCCCACAGCATGGTCACGAATTGGCAGACTAAGATCACCAGGCCCGTGGATTTTGGACCATACCGATCGGCACAGAGACCAACCACAATTCGCAACAAAGCCCCGCCAAGCAGTGGCACAGCCACAAGGACGCCCTTTTGCGTGGCCGTGAGTTGGAATTCGTCCGAGATCGCGATGCCGAGCGCACCGATCAGTAGCCAAGCCATAAAGCTGATCTCGAAATGGAGCCACGCCCCAATTAAAGTGGGCCAGTGTCCACTTCGCAAGGCTGTCAGAGCCGATCTGAACATCTCGGAACTTTCCTACTCCGGCCGATCCGGCACCTCCTCCTCCATCGAGGCGTGGGGGCACCCGGCGGGCTGCGGAACACTCGACCGCAGAGTCCTGTGCAGCGCGGCGCGCTACTATAGAGCAGGCTCTGTGAGGTCCGCAAGGCTGCCACTTGTACCAAACTGCGCGCGCGGGCTTTGCCTTGCGCGCGGTTACGTTTATAATCACCTGTCGGGGCAGGACCGACTGGGACGCTGTCTCGATGAAGTAAGGGAAAGTATGGCAAAGCGACCCAAAAAGGCTCGCGGGGAATCTTCAGCGGGGGACGCCCTATTGAACGAGCACCCCGCCGCAGAGAACGTCGAAGCCGTGGACGGGGGCCTCCCCTATCCCAAGGACGAGGCGGTGGGAGAGGTGGAATCGACGACAGCCGTCGCTCCAGTCACGGCGCTCCAGCGCTACATGGCGGAGGTCCGTCGATACCCGTTTCTGACCAAGGAGGAAGAGCTCCGGCTTTTTGAAGAATATCAGTCCCATGGCAGTCGTGATGCAGCCGTGAAGCTCATCTTATCCAATCTCCGGGTTTCCGTCGCCATCTCAGCCGAATACCTCCACACCGGCGCTGACCATATGGATCTCATCCAGGAAGGAAACGTCGGGTTGATGCAAGCCATCAAAAAATTCGATCCGACGAGGAATGTGCGGTTCTATGCGTATGCCGCATGGTGGGTGCGCGCGTACATACTCCGCTATCTGCTCAACAACTATCGCATGGTGAAAGTGGGTACGACCCAAGACCAGCGAAAGCTGTTTTATAACCTCCGCAAAGAGAAGGCGAAGCTTGAACGGCAGGGCTTTGTCCCTGACGCCAAACTACTCGCTGATCGTTTGAACGTCCGAGAGCATGACGTGGTCGAAATGGACCAACGATTGGGAAACTGGGAGCTCTCCCTGGATCAACCGCTGGGCCCAGACACCGAGGGAAAACTCCTGGATGTGCTCCCGGCACAAGATGCCCCGGTCGATGAGCAGTTGGCGCGAGTGGAGCTGAGGACCCTGTTTCGGAGGAAGCTAGGGGAATTTAGCAAGACCCTCGGAGAACGGGAGGAAGATATCCTTCGCAACCGCATTCTATCCGACACTCCGCTGACGTTAGAGGATCTCGGCCAAAAGTACGGGATCACCAAGGAACGCACACGCCAACTGGAAAACAGGATCATCAAGCGGCTTCGCGAATACATTCAAAAGGATGTCCAAGACTTCGACCACCTTAAAGCGTAAGCTTCAGCCAACACTTCTCACACGATATCAATCACTTAGGATAACTAGCCCAGTTCTGTTGGATAGGGCAAGAAAATCTCGGTTGGGCCCTTGACTTGCCCCCTGCCAGTGCTATCTCCCCTTTAGTTTTAGAGGGCCAACCGGAGCCACCCAACTTTTGAGATACATGCTTCGCATCAGCCCGACAGGACGTAGGTCAGTCGGCATCACGCCAGGGGTACCAATACCTATCCACACACTTTCTATTTTTTTCTAAGGAGGGGTCTGAGTTATGGCAACGGAGACGAAGGAGAAGGAAAAATCTGCAGGCAGCGCGGCGAAGGGCTTTCAGCCGCTCGGTGATCGGGTGCTGATCACCTACACAGAGGAGTTGGAGAAGACGGCTGGGGGCATCTACGTGCCGGACACGGCAAAAGAAAAGCCACAGCGTGGGTCCATCCAAGCCATCGGTAAGGATGTCAAACATCTCAAGGTCGGCCAGCAAGTACTGTTTGACAAATATTCCGGTACCAAACTGAGGATCGATGACGAAGAGTGTCTCATCCTCAAGGAAGAGGACGTACTGGGGACATTCACCTCGACCTAACATCGACCTGACTCTCAGACGACACAACTAGGACGACAGCACGATTAACGACACAAGTGATGGAGGAAAACCATGGCAAAGCAGCTCTTGTATAGCGATTCGGCGAGGGCATCGATCCTTAAGGGGGTGAACCAACTCGCCGACGCAGTAAAAGCCACCTTGGGTCCGAAGGGGCGCAACGCGATTCTCGACAAAAAGTTCGGTGCCCCCACGATCACCAAGGACGGCGTGACGGTCGCGAAGGAAGTGGAACTTAAAAACCCCTATGAAAACATGGGGGCGCAGCTTGTACGCGAGGTAGCCAGCAAGACGAGTGATGTCGCCGGCGACGGGACCACGACCGCGACAGTCCTTGCGCAGGCTATGTTTCGAGAGGGCGCAAAGAACATCACGGCCGGTGGGAACCCGATGGAAATCAAACGCGGGATTGATCGCGCCGTGGAAGTCGTGACCGAGGAACTCAAGAAACTCAGCAAGCCCTGCCAAGCGAAGAAAGAGATTGCTCAAATTGGTACCATCTCTGCCAATAACGATGCCACGATCGGCGATCTGATTGCCGAGGCGATGGAGAAGGTCGGCAAGGACGGTGTCATCACGGTCGAGGAGGCCAAGTCAATGTCCACCTCGCTCGATGTCGTTGAGGGCATGCAGTTCGACCGCGGGTACATCTCACCCTACTTCGTCACCAATGCCGAGCGGATGGAAACTTCTGTCGAGGAACCCTTCCTCCTTATTCACGAGAAAAAGATCAGCAGCATGAAGGACCTGCTGCCTCTCCTGGAACAGGTTGCGAAAATGGGGAAACCGCTGGTCATTGTGGCAGAGGAAGTGGAAGGGGAGGCGCTGGCCACGCTGGTGGTCAATAAGCTGCGCGGCACCCTGAACGTGGCTGCGGTGAAGGCGCCGGGCTTCGGTGATCGTCGGAAGGCCATGCTGGAAGACATTGCGATTCTGACCGGCGGACAGGTCATTTCTGAGGACATTGGCCTCAAGCTCGAGAACATCAAGCTGACCGACTTGGGTCGGGCCAAGCGCGTGACGATCGACAAGGACAACACGACGATCGTGGAGGGGTACGGCGATTCGAAGCAGATCGAGGCCCGGGTGAAGCAAATTAAGGCCCAGATCGAAGAGACCACGTCAGATTATGACCGTGAGAAGCTGCAGGAGCGCCTGGCTAAGATTGTCGGCGGCGTGGCGGTCATCAACGTGGGAGCTGCGACCGAGACCGAGATGAAGGAGAAGAAGGCCCGTGTCGAGGACGCGCTTCATGCGACCAAGGCAGCCGTGGAGGAAGGGATTGTTCCCGGCGGCGGAGTGGCTTTCATCCGATGCATCACCGCCCTAAAGTCTCTGAAGATTCCAGCCGAACAGCTTGTCGGCGTCAGCATTGTACGGCGAGCATTAGAAGAGCCGATTCGTCAGATCGCCGAGAATGCGGGAGTTGAAGGGTCAGTCGTCGTCGATAAGGTAGGGAAGGAAACGAAAACCGCCTTCGGCTTTGACGCGGCCAAAGAGGAGTATGGTGACCTGGTTGAAGCCGGAATTGTCGACCCGACAAAGGTGGCACGATACGCGCTTCAGAACGCTGCGAGCGTGGCGGGCCTCATGCTCACCACCGAAGTGATGATCACCGACCTGCCGGAAGAGAAGAAAGAGCCGGCCATGCCGGGCGGTGGTGGTCACATGCACGACATGTACTAAGCCGAGATCTGAAGCAGCAGTTAGACGTCAAATAACTAAGCCGGGTGGCTCCTACAGCCACCCGGCTTTTTTTATCTTCCCCTGCCCCTCTT
>JBHICF010000101.1:0-7024 GCA_046759485.1 Nitrospiraceae bacterium | reverse complement strand
TCCACGACAAGGCTAAGACTTTGAGTATATTAGCAACTTTGCGATTTTTGCCTGAATGCTGCGAACTCGTTTTGTACTGGCGACGCTTAGGGAAATTGCTTGCAGAGTGGAACAATTTCGGCATGGAGATGCGCGGAGGAGAGCGGCAGTGAGATCAGATTCTCGGTGGTCAAGAGTAGGCGGGGAAGAACAATGATGCCGGTGAGACAGCGAGGATCACCGGGCCTTCGAGGCAGCTCAGAGTATTCGGCTCATAGATGGCCGCGCGCCTGCGCAGCCTGTGCAACGCGCTCCGCTTCGGCCCTGCGCTCGGACTCCTTCTTCGCCACCCAGGCCTCCCAAGACTTCCCGGACGCGGTATCTTCACCCGAAAACGCAACGCTCACGATGTCAGCGAAGGGGATTACGCTGACTCCCTCCCCCTCTTTCGGGAACATTTCTAGAGATGGCCGGTCACCTTTTGAATTGCGGGTGAAGATGTAGCCTTCGACTTGTGCTCCCGACCTGAGCGTCAGGATAACATCCCCGCGGTAGTCAAATGCCAGTTCGACCGCTTCTGCTATCTCCGCAGGGCTGGTTGGCTGAAAGGTCCGTCCTTGGAGGGTGCCAGTTTCAGACGTGTGGAACTTGGAATCGGTCATGGGGTGACCAACGCTGCCGGACTGGCCGGCATCGGGAGCGTGCCGCTAATGGGCATTCGGCATGAGGGTGGCTTTCACGGTGCGACCGAAGCCCGACCAGGACCCAAATGTGTCCTCCACGGCCGAGGCCTCGTAGCCGCAGTGCACCATGCAGTCGGCGCACTTCTCGTTCCGGCCGGTCCCGTAGTGGTCCCATTCCGTGTCATCCATCAGCTCCCGGAAGGTCTTGGCATAACCATCCTGGAGCAGATAGCAGGGCTTCTGCCACCCGAAGACGTTGTAGGTCGGGTTCCCCCAGGGTGTGCATTCATAGTCACGCTTCCCCATCAGAAACTCCAGGAAGAGGGGTGACTGATTGAACCGCCAGCCCGACTGACGATTACTCAACAGTCGCGCGAACAGGTCGCGGGTCTTCTGTCGCTTGAGAAAGTTTTTCTGGTCAGGAGCTTTCTGATAACTGTACCCGGGCGAAATCATCATGCCTTCAACGCCCAGCTCCATCATGGCG
This sequence comes from Nitrospiraceae bacterium, assembly GCA_046759485.1. Taxonomy (GTDB): domain Bacteria; phylum Nitrospirota; class Nitrospiria; order Nitrospirales; family Nitrospiraceae; genus JBHICF01. The sequence goes on along the minus strand of JBHICF010000101.1, from coordinate 5,875 downwards.
TCAAAAAACTTCCGGACGCGCTCCGGGTTCGCATCGTCGAACAAGGTCGTATTCGTGGTGACTCGGTGGCCACGTTTCAGCGCCTCGCGGATGGCTTTCACGGCAACGTCATAGACACCATCCCGGCAGACCGCCAAGTCGTGCTCTTCCTGCAGCCCATCCATATGAATGCTGAACGTCAGGTACTTGGAGGGAGTATAGTCGTCGAGTTTCCGCTCAAGAAGGATCGCATTCGTACAGAGGTACACGTACTTCTTGCGCGCGACCAATCCCCGGACGACCTCCGGCATTTCAGGGTGAATCAGTGGCTCACCGCCTGGGATGCTGACGATCGGCGCCCCACACTCGTCGGCTGCGGCCCAGCATTGCTCCGGAGTGAGCCGCCTATCCAGGACATGATCAGGGTACTGGATTTTCCCGCAGCCCGCGCAGGCCAGATTGCACCGAAAGAGGGGCTCTAGCATCAACACGAGCGGGTAGCGTTTCACCCCACGCAGTTTTTGCGTGAGAACGTACTTGGTTACGGTGTACATTTGCGAAATCGGCACAGCCATCTAATACCCTTTCTCTAGTTGCGCGGATTGGACCGTCGATCGAGAGGTGAGGCAGATACTAACATCCGTGCACCGAGATCGTCAATTTCTTGCCGAGTTAGCCAGCCAGCTTCCAGAAAAACACCACCGCAATTCGCTTCGACGCCAACTCGTGCTCGAAGCCGAAGTACGCCGAGGCGGAATGGACGATGTCAGACTTATATACGAGCAGACGGTTAAAGATGTATGGAATCTCCCACTCTTCCTCCCACATCGTCAGGTCCATATGCTTCATGCCCGGAATCTGGCTGATGCTTTCAAATTCGGGCGGGCAGACATTACCGCCGAGTGTCCCATCCGGCAGTTTGAGCCGGTAGAACGAGGTCCCACAATGCGGCGTCGGCGGCGCGGGATGCAGATAGAGGACACCCGCATAATCACAGATTCTCGCCGAATCCACGTGGGGTCGTGCAACGCCTTCGCCTCCTCCCACAATCTGGACATGGTTATGTCCGGAGATGCCGATCTCTGAAGCGCTTTGTGGACGAATTCCCGGGAGGCCGAGCCGTTGTCTCGCGCATGCCTCGACCCGAGCCAGCTCCGCTGGTGTCAACGCGTCCGGTGCACGCATGCCCGGCCATGGTTCTGATCGCCAGGGATACCCAAGCGTCCAGGTCGTCTTCGCGATGCAGCGTTCGGCGACCTCAACCGGGTTGTCCAGGACATTCTCCTCGACCCAGTAATCTTTCCCCAGTTCGAGCTTCCGATACAGGAGCCGGTCTCGAAGAGGCGCATCCTCTGCCTCAGCCATGAGCGTATCCTCGGTCAGTCTAATAACGTCTCATCCAATCGTGTCTGACTCGATCCCACCACCCTGTGACACGCCATCCTGCCCTTGCGTCTGGCTCCCGCCTAGAAATCAGGCATGACACCACCGGCCGGCTGAGCAACAGGAAGGAGGCACGAAGTGGAGGCGCCGGGCGGGTTCGAACCGCCGCATCGCAGTTTTGCAGACTGCTCCCTTAGCCACTTGGGTACGGCGCCCCGGAGGCATTATACCGACCATCCTGGCCCGCCACAACTTCACGCCCGGGAGCCGGAAACAATCATACCGACATACCGACAGCAATCTGTTTAGCCACGTTGGGGTATCGCGACTGAATTGTGTGGACTCAAGCCCGTAGAGGGGGTCTGAGGAAAGGTTCAACGCCGGCGGGGCAGGATAGGGATGTCGCGTCCGGACGAAGACGGTGGGGATTCCGAATGGTCAGACACGTCTACTGCCGAGGCGCCGTTTCTTTCACTCCGGGCACTCGACACAGTTTCTTGCTCCTCCTCGGCCTCTCTCTCTTTGGCCATGAGTTCAACTTCCTGGATTAATGTGTCCGTCAATTCTTCTGATGGGACCTTGCGCAGCAGCTTTCCCTTCTTGAAGAGAATCCCGACGCCTTCCCCGCCAGCAATCCCGATATCGGCCTCCTTGCCCTCGCCAATGCCGTTGACGACGCAACCCAGCACTGAGACGTTGAGTGGGACTTTGATGTGACCAAGCCGCTTCTCGAGTTCGCTCGCCATCCGAACCACATCAATCTCGACCCGCCCACAGGTGGGACAGGCAATGACATTAATCCCCCGATGCCGTAGCTCCAACGACTTCAGAATTTCAAAGCCAACCTTGACCTCTTCGACGGGATCAGCGGCCAGCGACACCCGCAGCGTATCGCCAATGCCCTGTGAGAGCAGCCAGCCGATCCCGATGGCCGACTTCACTGAACCGGTTAAGGCCGTACCTGCTTCCGTGATCCCCAAGTGCAGCGGATAATCGCTTTGCTGGGCAAATAACCAGTAACCATCCACTGCCATGTGCACATCTGACGCCTTGAGAGAGACCTTCATGTTGGTGAACCCAACATCTTCCAGCGCATGCACGGCATTCAACGCGGATTCGGCCAGGGCTTCTGCCGTAGGGTACCCATACTTGTCTAAGAGGTGCCGCTCGAGCGACCCGCCGTTCACTCCGATGCGCAAGGGAATGCCTCGATCGCTCACCGCTTTGACGACTTCGGCGAGTTTCCACCAGGCCCCGATGTTCCCTGGGTTGATCCGAACACAGTCCACAACTTCGGCAGCTTTCAAGGCGAGCCGGTAATCGAAGTGTATATCCGAGATCAGCGGGACGCTCATCTGGGCTTTAATTTTGGGCAGCGCAGCCGCTGACTCCATATCAGGAACGGCGACGCGGATGATCTCGCAGCCGGCTCGCTCCAATTGCAGGATCTGCTCTACCGTCGCGTTGATATCACGCGTGTCCGTCGTGGTCATGGATTGGACGGAGATCGGCGCTCCGCCGCCGATCTTGACCCTGCCAACTTTGACCTGCTTCGTTTTCCGGCGCGTGATGTGCATGGGTATTGCGACGTTATCGGATGATCGACTTCAAGGTCGTCCGCTCCACTAACGCTTTGGCTTCCTGATAGATCCCCTCTGCCGTGAGCCCGTACTTCTCCCTGAGCAGCTCTTGGGGTCCTTGCTCGATGTACCAATCCGGCAGACCCATCAGCTTGGTAGGCACATGAGTCAGCCCCTGGTCGGAAAGAGCCTCGAGCACGGCTGAACCGAATCCGCCCAGTTTCGCTCCTTCCTCTACCGTCACCAAGCAGCGCACCCGTTTGGCCACCTCTCCAATCAACGCGGCGTCCAGGGGCTTGACGAACCGAGCGTTCAGGACAGCTGCAGAGATTCCTTCCTGCTCGAGCCGGTTTGCGGCTTCAACCGCCCGACAGACTGTCACGCCCACGGCTAGGATGGCCACATCGGTGCCGTCCCGCAGGAGCTCGCCCTGTCCGATGGGGAGCTGGACCGGTTCCGGGTCCATCTCCACCCCCAAGCAAGTTCCTCGGGGATACCGGACTGCGGCCGGGCCTTCGTACTCGAGACAGGTCTTCAGCATGTGCTGGAGCTCATTCTCGTCCTTCGGTGCCATGACCACCATGTTCGGGACGTGGCGGAGATAGGCAAGATCGAAGGCGCCGTGGTGGGTGGTCCCATCCTCCGCCACCAAGCCACCCCGATCGATGCAGAAGGTGACCGGCAGATTCTGCGTGGCCACGTCGTGCACGACCTGATCATACGCCCGCTGCAGGAAGGTGGAATACATCGCCACGAATGGACGCATCCCCTGTGCAGCCAGACCGCCCGCGAATGTGACGGCGTGTTGCTCCGCGATCCCCACGTCATACAGCCGATCAGGGAATTCCTTTTCAAACGCCGTGAGCCCTGTCCCTTCGCACATTGCAGCCGTGATCGCCACGATGCGCCGGTCCTGCTTGGCTAAGTTCACCAATGTCTTCACCGCATGAGCCGTGTAGCTGGGACGGGAGGCTTTCTTCGCCGGCTGTCCCGTCTCGCGTACAAAGGCTGAGCACGCGTGAAACCACACGGGGTCCTTCATGGCTGGCTCATACCCGATCCCCTTCTTCGTGATCACGTGCAGGAGGGTCGGGCCTTTCAGCTTGAGTGCATTCTCGAGCGTGGGCAGCAGGTGCTCGAACTTGTGCCCGTCGATGGGACCGACGTACTGGAAGCCGAGCTCTTCAAACAACAGGCCTGGCAGGATGAGCCCCTTGGCCAACTCCTCAGCCCGGCGCGCCATCTTCTGCATGTTCTGCCCAATCTGGGGAATCGCGCCCAAGAAGTGCCCCGTCTCCTCTCGAATTTTCGTATAAAACTCACCAGTGAAGGTTCGGCTCAAATAGGCTGAAATGGCCCCCACGTTCTTGGAGATCGACATCTGGTTGTCATTGAGAATCACCAGGAAGTCTTTCTCGAGGCCTCCCGCATGGTGCAGTCCCTCGAGGGTCATGCCGGCAGTCATGGCTCCGTCACCGACGACGCAGACCACTTTGTTGGTCTGGCCGAGCTGTTCGCGCGCCTCAACCATGCCGATGGCTGCTGAGACTCCCGTGCCAGCATGGCCAGCGTTAAACGTATCGTACACACTCTCCTCTCTCTTGCAAAAACCGCTCAGGCCGCCCGCTTGGCGGAGCGTGTGGAAGAGTTCTCGCCTTCCCGTGAGTAGTTTGTGCGTGTAGGCCTGATTGCTCGTGTCCCACACGATCTTATCGGTGGGCGTGTCCAGCAGGTAGTGCAACGCCACCGTCAGCTCCACGACGCCCAGGTTCGAGGCGAGGTGGCCTCCGACGTTCGCGAGCACCGAGATGATTTGTTCGCGGATCTCCTGACACAACTCGGGGAACTGTTCCATCGGAAGCTGCTTCAGGTCCGCAGGACTGTTGATCGTCTTCAGTATCGACATAGCTGTCACTCTCCTTGCCTTCTCGTGGTCACGCCAGCACTCTCTACCTTCGTAGCACGGTGGGACCTGTGAATGGGATTCCTAAGTGGATTGAGGGATTGCCCTGGAGAACTGCTTGCAATTTTTACATAATTACCCTGATCTGTCAAGCTGTTAGACATTCCTGAGCGATCGCCTCCCCATAGTATCTTTACCTTCTAGTATCATCTCGTAACATGATTTCGGCCGGCCCCTCGCTTGGACGCTCCCCCGGGGAGCCACGCTGGTTCCACCGCCAGTCAGTTAGTGCCCAAATCGATACGTGAGGACCGTGGACAGCGTGAAATCAGCCGCAGCCCCTTCAATGAGATCCGCATTTTCTATCGCATACACCCGCCACAGCAGATGGTCCCTCAACAAGTAGTTAAACCCCACCACCACCTCAGTCACGCCATTGTCCAGGATTCTCGTGCCCGTGTTCCGGTAGGGGCTCGAGTAATAGTCGAACTGGGCCAGCAGTGACAGATTCGGAGACCAGACGTATTCGATCCCGCCGAGGGCAGAGAAGACAGGGCTCAACGAGAGGCCAGACACGCTCCCGGTGGGGAAGACGCCATTGGCGTTTCCGTGAAGGACCCACCGGTTGTACACCGTCTTTTCGACCGCCAGACCCACGCCCACGTCCACATGGCCGCTACCAAAGAATTTGCCTGTGTCCCCGGTGGGGAGCTTGAGCGCGAACCGGCCAGACAAGGCGGGGATCTGTGCTGTTTCGAGTATCGCTTGGTACTTGGTGATCAGGGTGATATCGCCAAAACCTCCCGCTCCATTTGTCCCCTCAAACAGCGTCTGGCCATTCTGGGTCAAGTTGAACGCGAAGTCGGTATCCCCCAGCACCGCGCGCGGCTTTGATACATTGCCCGTCAACCGTTCCACCTCGGTGATCAACCCGTTCAAGAAGCCTTCCCAGCGGTAGTACACAGGAATCTCCATCCCCACCTCGAACCGGTCTGTCAGGCCGTATCGGAAGAACAGTCCGGTTCGCAAC
>JBHICF010000100.1:0-7147 GCA_046759485.1 Nitrospiraceae bacterium | reverse complement strand
GCCCGTGCCGACACATCCTGAGAGGGTGACGGCAGCGAGGAACAGGCTTGCTACGTGCCTCAAGAGCATCATGCCTCTTCAGAGCGAGGTGGCGAGAGCAGTGCGTTGATAGTACATGATTCAAACCGGAAAGGCGAATCTGGGAGAGTCCGCCGCAGGCGGGTTTCGATATCCGGAGCTGAGGAGGCGAAATCAGGAGAGCGGGACGGGCAGACCTCGTGCGCGGATTCTGATCCATCGCTCCAGGCGTGCCTCTTGTTCGATTTGTAGGCGGAGGGTTTGGAGCCCGAACTCAGGACCAAACGCCCATCGAACGACCGCACGATCGATATTAATGGGATTGTCCAACCCTGGTACGAATAGGCGGAGGGCCAGCTTGGTTCCCGCTTCGACGACCTGCGTGCTACTCACTCGGAGACCCGCCTTCGAGATATTCAACACGGTCCCCTTGCCAACATAGCTGGGCGAAAGGAAGTCAACGTGGCAGTGGATCAGGAAGCGCTTAAAGGAACGATTGTGAAACGCGGTCGGCAAGGGAGCCTCATGACTGCAAAACCAGACGGTCACGCCCGTGGCGAGGTGTCAGGACGAGGACCGGAGACGCTGACCGAGGGAGCCAAGTAACAAAGTGGCTGAAGATGGCTTCCCATCCGCCCGGGAGGTTCTCGCCAGGATGTTCCTGCGTAGCTGCGGCACACTATCCTCAAGCAACGCCGTGTAGCGGCAAAGCCGATCGCGCTCCTCAGGCCGTATGACAATGAATTCCAGTCCGAATTCACGCCCTTTTGACCACCGGACTGCAGCTTGGTCGATCTCGAGTGGCGGATCGTCGTCGGGAAGATGGACGAGTACAGCAAGATCATTCCCGACTTTCAGATTCGTATTGCTCTCAACCCCACAGCCTGAAACCGACAGGTTGAAAAGGTTTCCCGCACCCTTCACGCCCAGACGCAGGAAAGCCACGTGGCAATTGATGGTGAAACGAGGGTGGCGACGGACTTCCATTGTGCTCTCATCCCTTAATGGCAGACCGGACAGGCAGACCTGGTCCCTCGACTCCAAAGTAGAGCGAGTCCACCTTTGTGCGGCCACCGTAACGCGGCTGGCTGCAAAAATCTATTCGTCTTTGGAAGGGGCCGTGCGGTAGGACTTTAGGAGGGAGCCAACCATCCTTTATACCGGGGGACCCTGGTGAGCCGTCCCAGTTTCCATGGTCCTAATGAATTGTCTCAGTCGGTCCCGTTCTTCAGGTCGTACATACATGAACTCAAGGCCGAACTGCTGTCCCTGGGACCACCGGACAGTCGCCAAATCCACCTCCATGGGAGGTTCGTTGTCCGGCAGGTGGAGGAGCAGAGCCAGATGCTGTCGAGCTTGAACTTGGTCAGAGCTCTCCGCCCCACAGCCTGACATCGAAAGATTCACCAAACTCCCTTGCGCTCTGTGGCTATTCACGATGAACGCGATGGGGCACTTAATGAGGAAACGAGGAAAGAGACGCAGGTCCAAGAGAGCCTCCCTGGGTCAAGTGGGGTGTGGGCTAGACACGCTGGGCTATCGCGCTCTCCGAGGTCGTCCTCTCCGCCTCGGCCTTCCAGCTCTTGCTGCTGCCCTCCTCCGTCTGCCACGGGGCCGTCCCGGCCTCCGGCCTCGCTTCCTTCCTCGCCTAGGGCCTGGTCGTGCCGCAGCATTCACGGGCACGACTTCGTACCCGATCTTCGTGAGGACACTATTCAGGGCTCGGACCAACCCCTTTTCCTTGACCCTGACGGCCCGTCTTTCCGCGAGCAATCCCTGGACAGATTTCGATAGGGCATCCGACCTCTTCCTTCTCATTCTTCGAATCCTCATTGGTAGTCTCTCCCGTGCCCACAGCGAGGGACCCTCGGCGTTGAGAATCCCCAAAAGCTTTCGAAGCCCGCTTACCTGTGAATCAGCCCCCTTAGGTAAGCACCCGTAAGCTCCCTAGGCTAAGCTCTCTGAAAAGACCATGTCAAGAGTCGTTCAGACGAAGTGCGGTCCCTGCGCCGCATTGAGGCAGGTTCGCCGGAAGGCTAGGGTTTGTCTCTAAACACTGTCAAGGGAAGAGGAGGGGAGAGCAGGAGGCTGCTGAGAACACGGGGAGGCGGTCCGACGTGGGTCGACTCCTCGCACGTCCTCCATCACGGTTGTAAGTGGGATGGCTGGGCAGTCAGAATGAGAACTCCAGGACCCCCCTCCCAGCAGCCGGGATTTCAAGATTCCCAGAGTTCAGTGGCTAGATGTGTTGAACGGCCTTGACTGAAGTGATGACCACTTTGCCGTTTCGCAATTCGAGAGTCGCAGTTTCCTCCGCTTCCGAACGTTGGCTTCCATCCGGAAATGTCATGGTTTCGATCGTTTGGCTGCTTACCTCGGCGCTCTTCCCGTCCGGCGCAATGCTGATTTTTGTGCCTTTGCGCCCATATTCATATTCCTTCGCTACCTTAAACCCTTCCTCGAGTAACATGGCGTACTGGGCTCGATTGAGCGAATAAAGCTTGTTCGCAGAGCCGTCCGTCAAGATTAGTCTCACAACGACGTCGTCGGCCATGTGAGTCAGAATGCCTTTCACACTCCGGTCGTTTGCCGCCTTGTCAACGGCTTGGATGACCGACTGGACCTCTTGTTCACTGATTTTTGAGGAGCACCCCTGCAACAGCGTGAAGGCGCAAAGTAAGGAAGCTGCCAGCATGACGAAGGAGATGTGAAATGCTCGCATGGGGACTCTCCTTTTTGTACCGTGTTGTTGAAGGCGTCAGACCCTTTGCAGTGCAACCCGGGTCAGTCGGTTGCAGAAGCGACCATAACGGCCGGCTTCTTCTGCCAAGATGTTGCCTTCCAAAGATAGCCGAGAATCCATTAAACGCAAGTCAGGGGCAGATAATGTGCTGATGTTATTGAATAACCCCAGCTTCACGTGCTCATGTCGAGGGCGGTGGGACAGGCACCCTGTACGGAGTCCGGTCAGAGGCAGGGAAAAGAGTGAGTGCTTTCTGGCTAGCGGTCATCGTTTCGCTGCCATCGTCTGAGTTGTTCCACATACGTAGCCGGGAAGTCATGACGCTCGGCCGCGGCTACGATTCTTTCCATGTAACCTTTCCACGGTGCGCCCATCGTGGAAGTTGTCGCTACGTACGCCAGCGCCCGGCACTTGTCTCCGTCATGAGTCTGCACCACCACCATGGATTTCTCATAGAGGCCACGCCCGACTCCCTCATAGTCGTCGAGCGCCTCCTCGTCAGTTCGCGCCAGGTTCCAAAGCAGACCAATTACGACTCCGGTGTCCAGGGGGACAACTGTGGCGAAGCCTTTGGTATTAATGATGAGCTGATGCCCAAGCAGCGTCGCGACTCCCACAACTGCTGCGTTCGGACACCGACGAGACATCTGCTGCTCGTCCATATTCGAGCCGTAGGCGAAATAGAGTGTTGCGTCCATCGGTCCTCTGCGAGTGTGCTCCTGCAATCGGGTCTCCGGATGCGATCCCACCTTCTCTGGACTGGTTCTACGGCACGATGCCTGTAATGTCCCGACCCGGAGGGTCGGCTCACAAGGGCGCTGCAAGCGCGCTGATTGTATCATGCCATCCGCAACCCTCGTGCCCCAACCCTGTGCTGTTGTGGTGTTGGAGCCCCTACGCAAGCGGTTTTTAATGGTCAACGATGGTGAAGTCTGTTAGGGTAGTTTCTAATCGTTGCTGAATAGCCTGGAGCTGATCGCCCTCCCTATTTCTGTCTGCGCGAGCAGCAATCCCTTCCAGTCTATTGTGCTCACCATCATTCACCGGGAGGTCCAGTTCCATGACACCGCGCCAAATCCTGCGTTGGGTTTCCTTTGTCTCCATCCTAGTCGGTGTGATCGGAGTCGACTGTGTCCAAGCCGCGCCGAAGGAAGGGGATTCCAAGATGGCGGTTTCAAGAGGCACGCTGGTCTCGATCGAGTATACCCTTCGACTCAAGGACGACGAAGTGGTTGATACCAATGTCGGTGCTGATCCGTTGACCTATACGCAGGGAGCTCAGCAGATTGTCCCCGGGCTTGAGAAGGCGCTAGAAGGCATGACGATAGGAGAGCAGAAGCATGTGACGGTCCCTCCGGAGGAGGGCTACGGGCCTGTGAATTCCGAATTCTACCAGGAGGTGGCCAAGGAGCAGATTCCACCGGAGGCTCTGAAACAGGGTGCGCAGCTTCAAGGTCAGGATCGCGAGGGACGGCCAATCCGTGCACAAGTACACCAGATTAAGGATAAGACTGTAGTCCTGGATTTCAACCATCCGCTGGCTGGCAAAACGCTCTTCTTCGACGTCAAGATTCTCGACGTCAAGCTCAGTCCAACCAAGTGAGAGTTGACCACCCCTGGGCGAGCCACGTTCTCGTCTCTCGGTGAACGGGGGCTCAGAACTTGTCTCGACCTTCGAGGCAAACAGTCGGGCCTCGATCAGCTCTGCATAGAGCAGGGCGCTAGGTTTCCCACGGTCTGGTCGGGTCCCTTTACAGTTTATGCCGGCGGAGCCCGGGACCGTCTTGGACGCTCGAAGGCCCATCAGCCGGGGGCCTCGTTATCAGGCCATCTAGATGACTGACCCACTTCGGAGTCTGCCGGATGTCCGCGGGTCGTTTACCAATTGCTGCTGTCGACCGTCTAATGGAGCATGAGGCAGGGAAGGTGGCTCGAGGTGGGGCCGCGGTTGCTTGCATCAGGATGGCCGTTGCGATACGCTTTGACCGACTCAGCGTCACGGAGAGTGGAATCCAGACCGAGAGCCTTAGCCAACCCAAGCGGAGCGTTCAATGAAGACTGACCCAGTTCATACTCTCAGAGGTTTGCGCGCACGAGCTGGTCTTGTTTCGGCTCTACTTGCCTGGCTCATGATGGCGACGGGTCTATTCGCCCTTGGCGTCAGTGAAGCCCAGGCTGAGCCGTTCTCTCAGCGAGATCGAGATGAGATTGCGCGGCTCCGTCAGGCTCAGGGATGGTCGGCTGAAGCAGTAAACCCACTCGTTGAACAGGCTAACCGCGCGTCTGAACGAGGGCTTCCCCCTGAGCCATTCGTCAACAAGATAAAGGAAGGACTGGCCAAAGGCGTCGAACCGGAGCGGATCGAGCCGGTCCTTCGGAATATGATGGGGAACTTCGAGACCGCTGATGAGGTCCTGCGCGATGTTGGCGACCACGGTGGTGGCCAACCGGCCGGTGGTGAACGGGATCGTGCGCTGGATGTGCTCGCGGAAGCCTTAGCTCATGGGGTGACCCCGGGCGAGGTTCGCGAGATCAACCGTCTCTCTCAGCAACAGCGAGTCAAGCCGTCTGATGAGATGCTGGCGTCTGGAGCGAGGAGCTTGGCTCTCATGAAAGAGGCGGGCATTCCAGTCCAGGAAGGCTTGCCTCTGGTCAATGAAGCTATGCGACAGGGTTTTCGCTCAACGGAATTGGTTGACCTCGGTCGTGAGATCAAGAGACATCGACGAGATTTTCAGGACGGCGGTCGTCGTCTCGAGTCGGTTCGGGAAGCGATCGTGCGTGGTGAACGTCCTGAGCGGATATTCGGGAATTAGATCCTGCCGAGCGGCCATTGATGTGATCACTCTTGCCCCACCGCAATCCCAGCCTCCCGACCCATCGGTCACTTCCAGCCTCTGACAGGACCTGTACTTCTCCTGCTCCTTGTATCCCTAATGAATCATTCTGTTGTCAGGGATGCTGGGAATGGTGGCCTGGGATGGCCGGTCCCGGCGTACTGGGGTGAATCAAGCCAGTCCGACGACGTACAGGAAAATGACGAGCATGGCTACGGGTGCCACATAGCGAATCAGGATCTGCCAGACCTGATAACCAAATTTCGCCTCCACGCCTAACTCCGGCTGACTGGCCTCTTTCGCCATCAACCACCCCGCAAAGATCGCAAGGAAGAACCCTCCTAAGGGAAGCATGATGTTGGCTGTCAGAAAGTCGAGCAGATCGAAAAAGGTTTTCCCAAAGAGCCGGAAGTCTGCCCAGAGGTTGAACGAGAAGATCGTGCCCACCCCGACTCCCCACGTTACGACGCCGCTCCATACGCAAGCGCGAACGCGTGTCATGCGGTAATTCTCGACTAGGACAGTCACAGCTGGCTCGATCAGTGAAATCGAAGACGTCCACGCTGCCACCATGAGCAATGTGAAAAACAGCACACCGATGAATGTCCCGCCAGCCATCTGTGCGAACGCCAAGGGGAGTGTCTCGAAGATCAGTCCGGGCCCGGCTCCTGGTTCCATGCCATTGGCGAACACGATAGGAAAAATAGCGACGCCTGCCAATATGGCAATGAGCGTGTCTGCGAGAGCGATCGCGATCGAGGTCTCGGCAATGGAGGTCTCTTTGGGTACGTAGGATCCGTAGATCATGATCGTTCCCATCCCGAGGCTCAAGCTAAAGAAGGCTTGGCCCATCGCGGCAAGCACACTCGTCCCGTTCAGCTTGCTGAAATCTGGCGTGAACAGAAATGCGAGTCCCTCGTAGAAGTACCCAGTCGTCGTGGCATAACCCACCAGGACGACGAGGAGAGCAAACAGGGCAGGCATAAGGTATCTGACCGCCTTTTCCAGCCCGCTGCGGACTCCTCGGGCCACCACGACCATGGTCATGCACATAAAGAGGGTATGCCAGCCGAGGGCAACCCCTGGGTGTCCCACAAGTTGGGAAAATAGATTCGCGACATGCTCTGCCGAGGCGCCATTAAATGACCCCGTTCCCGCACGGTAGATATACGCGAGTGTCCATCCCCCAATGACGCTGTAGTACGACAGGATCAATACGCCGGCTACCGTACCGGCCAGCCCGATCAGCCCCCACCGAGTGCTCCTGTTAGCCTCTTGGGCGAGGGTGCGCATGGTATTAATCGGATTTTGGCGCCCCCGCCGACCCAGCATCACTTCCGCCATCATCATGGGGATTCCGAGTACAGCGACGCAGAATAGATAGACTAAGACGAAGGCACTCCCTCCGTGCTCCCCCGCCAGATACGGAAACTTCCAGATATTACCGAGCCCAACCGCCGCACCGGTTGCGGCGAGGATATAGGTCCAGCGTGAGGACCACTGTCCATGTACCGACTGGCGTTGCGCGAGCATCGTGCTCTTCACTCCT
>JBHICF010000099.1:0-7203 GCA_046759485.1 Nitrospiraceae bacterium | reverse complement strand
CAGGTCGTCTCGGACATTGCCCCAGTTCTTCGCATGACGGTCTAACCTGTCGATAGCTTTGCTGAGCTTGACTGTCCAAGTGTCGACTTCCGCCTTGAGATCATCGTGCCTGGTTTGAAGGTCCTGATACTTTTTGTGTTCCGCCTTGTACTTCAGGTCGGCTGCCTTAGCCTGCTCCAAGGCATTGTCATAGGCAAACACGCTGACGCACCCGGTGTTGAGCAGCATGACCATACCGAGTACCGCCAATGCACCTGCAACTGGGATATTCCGCCAGTTGGTCTTCATGGTTCAAACCTCCTCAACTTGATTGTTACCTAGCTGTAACCGTCATGATCACGGAAGTCATAGACCCATTCATCAAGTCACACGTTGCGTTTTCGCACCACACCAAGTGCGCAGCACTCGTGTGCCTTCAACCTATTCTGGACCGTGAAGGGAATGCTATTCCCCTTTAGACGGGGAGCCTCCACTTTGGAGGGTGCTCGTCATACTTTCGTCTGGGACTAGGGAAGATGCTAGCTGTGGAGATGGTCCTCGATGATGTTGATCCGCCCCCAAGACCAGTTTCCTTGACCGTAGCCAGAGAACATCAGGCTGAGCTTGGCGGATGGATTGCCCTTAATTCAAAACTGATGTCTTGCTTCGCGAACCACATTTCTATGTGATAGATTAATGTAGAGGGCTTGGGTTTCTCGACACTACGGTATGAGCATGAAGCCAAAAGCCTTATGTCCTCAGTCCCTCACTGAGTATGACCTGTCCCCGACGCGGGGATTTCTTCCGCATCGGGACCCCTTAGACAGGCTCGCATCCCCTTCGGCACTAGACGCGATAGCGGCGGAATTGCCCAAACTGCTTGCAGCCAGGCAATTTCGTAGATTCATCGACAGTCATGACTTGGTGATGAGCCTGGATCAGGACAATGCTTGGGACCTCGACGCATACCGCTACGCGGCTCGAGTGCTATCCTTCGCCGGGCACGCCTATGTATGGCAGGACCCAGATCATCCGGCCGATCGCATCCCGGCCGTCCTTGCTGTTCCCTGGTACCAGGTCATGCAGAAATTAGGGCGCCCTCCCGTCCTCTCCTACGCGTCCTATGCGTTGGATAACTGGCGACGGATCGATCCCGGCCAACCTGTTGAATTGGGCAACGTGGTTCTCCTTCAAAACTTTTTGGGTGGGCTCGACGAGGAATGGTTTGTTCTGATCCACATCGATATCGAGGCCAAAGCTGGGCCCGCCCTGGATGGTTTGGTACGCGCACAGCACGCGGTGTCGGAAGGTGACATCGAGGAAGTCACCCGCCGCCTCTGGGGAGTCGCATTGGCCGAGGAACAAATGTGTTCGACGTTGCTTCGGATGCGCGAAGGCTGTGACCCGTACATCTATTACAACCGGGTCCGCCCCTATATCCACGGATGGAAAGACGCACCTGCACTCCCCGAGGGCATACGCTATGACGGCGTGGATGACTACCATGGGGAACGGCAACGGTTTCGTGGAGAGACCGGGGCGCAGAGCTCGATTATCCCCTCGCTCGACGCCGGTCTCGGCGTGACTCACTCCGAGGATATGCTGACGCACTATCTTCTCGAGATGCGTCAGTATATGCCGCTCAAGCATCGGGCGTTCATCAAAGCGATGGAAGAGAGCAAAGACGGGCAGGGGAGACCTCTGCTCTTCGGGTTTGTTCGAGATCGCAAGACTCAACATCCCGACCTCTGGAAGGCCTTCTGTGAGTGCGTGAAGCTGCTGGCTCGATTCCGTGAGACCCACATCGACTATGCCGAGAGCTACATCCACCGTCAGAGCGAACACAAAAAGAGTAACCCCACCGCGATCGGCACAGGCGGCACTCCGTTCATGGCGTATCTCAAGAAACATCTCGACGACACGACGCATTTCATCGACGACTAGACCCCACCTTCCTTCCTCATACCCCCACCTACATCGAAACGTTCTCCAGCTATCGTGTGGGCTCCTCGGGATCCCCCACAGGTTGGCAGGCCCTCGCTGACCCCCTGCGAAAGTTGTGGATTGCCCCCGACCTAAGAGGTATGGATATTCAACTGAAATCAGAGTAGGGTCCGGGACAGCCCGATTTCCGGTGTCACCCGGGTGGGCTTGCCAATCATCGAGCTAACCAGAGAATAGGGAGCAAGACGTGATTAGACTGTCGCTAGCGGTGATTGTCATCAGCCTCTCGTTGAGCTTGTGGCCTGCGTCCGGTTGGGCCGACTTTCAGGCAGGCCTGGAGGCGTTCTACGGAGGCAAGTACCAGGAAGCTATCAAAGAATGGCGTCCACTGGCGCAACGCGGGGATCCGTCAGCGCAATTCAACCTCGGCCTGATGTATCACGAGGGCTGGGGAGTCGAACAGAACTTTGAGGAAGCCGGAAGCTGGTTCCGCCTAGCGGCAGAGCAGGGATTCGCTGCGGCCCAGTACAATCTTGGGAATCTCTATCGAGAGGGCCGGGGGGTGCCTCGAGACTACGAGGAAGCCTCGCGTTGGTACCTCAAGGCAGCTGACCAGGAGTTTGCCCCAGCACAGTTCAATCTTGGCAGCATGTATCACGAAGGCCTCGGGCTACCCCAAGACTATTATGAGGCACTTTGGTGGTACTCGTTGGCTGCGAAACACGGGCTCACTGAAGCCCAAGTCTACTTGGAAAAACTCTACGAGCGGACTCACCAGGCCCCACAGGAGTTCGCCTAACCACCACACACCTGTCCGGCCTTCCAACTGGTCAGGGCCAGAGAGCACACTCTCTTCTCCTTCCCACGCACCCTCTGACAAAAAAAAGGAGCCGCCTTTCGACGGCTCCTTCCAGATCGAATCTCGACCAACACCCAGTTATTTGTTCGGCTGCGGCGTGTAGCGCAGGTAAGGCTTCACTGCTCGATGGCCTTTCGGGAATTTTGCTGGAATGTCGGCATCGGCCACTGCTGGGACGATGATGCAGTCCTCGCCATCTTTCCAGTTGACCGGGGTGGCAACTTGATATTTGGCAGTGAGTTGCAGAGAATCCACGACCCGAAGGATCTCATTGAAGTTCCGGCCTGTCGATGCTGGATAGGTGATCTGCAGCTTAACCTTCTTGTCCGGTCCAATCACGAACACGGAACGAACCGTGAGATTATCTAGAGCATTGGGATGGATCATGTCATAGAGTGTGGCCACCTTCTTCTCGGGGTCTGCAATCATGGGAAAGCTGACCGTGCAATTCTGTGTCTCGTTGATGTCTTTAATCCACCCCTTGTGTGCATCCATGGGATCGACACTAATCGCAAGTACCTTCACGTTTCGCTTCTTAAACTCTTCCGTGATCTTCGCCATCGCACCAAGCTCTGTGGTGCAAACGGGTGTGAAGTCTTTGGGGTGTGAAAAGAGGATCCCCCATCCGTTGCCCAGCCATTCATGGAAGTTAATGGTTCCTTCGGTGGTTTCCGCCGTAAAATTTGGCGCTTCGTCGCCCAATCGCAGTGCCATAACGTCTCCTTTCAGCTAATATTTTTGGTCCATACCGCTGTCATGCGTGAAGTCGAAAATTCTACAGTACCGCTTTCTCAGGCTGATGTTCAATAGGTATTTTGGATGGCCCAACCCGATCGGCTCCAGCACCGGTGCGCCGCGATCCAGGTGCTTGAGCTCCTCCAATGCCTTGAATTACTGTGGGTATCTGAATCCATGGATGAAATCATCTCCGGAATGAGGATTGGGATGAAGACGACTCTGTGCGGCATACTCTGTTTGGGGTTGAGCCTCAGCGTTTCAGAGGTCTACACGGCCGAACCAGTGACTCTCCACATTGAAGCGCCGGAGCCGTTGGCGCCCTTGGTTGCTCGCCTGAATCGAGCGGATCCTGCCATGTTCGGATCAGCCATGCGGCTTACAGGTTTGGTCGACCCCGGTGCCACAATCCGGGTGATGCTAGCCGAGGGAGGCTCGCCCTTGGCACGTCAGGTTCCACCCTGGGTTTCAGGATACGCGCTCGGACCTCAGGGAATGATCGTCCTCATTCCGAGTAGAGTCATGTCGTATCCGCATACCTCATTGGAAGCGCTCCTCACCCATGAAGTCGCTCACATTCTCGTAGCGCGCGCAGCGAACCAGCAACCTGTGCCCCGATGGTTCGATGAAGGCCTTGCCATGGCCGCTGCTCATCGCTGGGGCCTTGAAGATCGAGGTCGCTTCATCTGGGCCATGGCCAGTAGGACACAGGTATCCTTTGATGAGCTGAATGGACTCTTTCGACAGGATGAGGCCTCTGTCCAGCGTGCGTACGTCCTGGCAGGAGCGGTCGTCCGCGATCTGATTCACACGGCCGGACAGGACGCACCGGGAGCGATTCTAGACCTCATGTCCAAGGGCGTATCGTTCTCAGATGCCTTCACTCGCGTGACTGCCATGAGTATCGGCGACGCCGAGCGGGTATTCTGGCGGCAGCAAACCATGTGGTCCCGATGGGTCCCTGTCCTGACAAGTACCGCCATGCTGTGGCTCGGGATCACGCTCCTGGCAGTCTATGCCTACAGGAGGCGTCGGAAACGAGCCCTGGCCATCCAGCAACAATGGGATGAAGAAGACAGTCCTCCGTAGCAAGCAGAGGATAAGAATACAACGCTGGGTTCTGGATTGCTTCGGGGTTGCTGAAGGAGAAGTCACTCAGGGGGGAGAAAGACTTCAGTGACATTACTGTAGGATCCGCCCGGGGTGGGGCCACCACTGAGCACGTAGAGACGCCGATCGACGGAGACGGCACCAAGCCCGTGGCGAGCAGTTGGCATAGGCGCCATGGTACGCCACTGATCCTTCTTCGGGTCATAGGCCTCGTTCGTGGCGAATGTCCCTTCAGGCGACTCGCCACCGACGACATACACGATCCCGCCAACCACTCCGGCCGCAATTCCGCTCCTCGGGGTGGGTAAGTCGGCGCCCTGTTTCCATTTATCGGTCGTTGGGTTATACGCCTCTACTGTACCCAAATTCTCACCGTAGTTTAAGTTCACTCGCCCGCCGAACGTGTAAATCCGCTGGCCCACGGATGCCGCAGCCAGATGGTCGCGGGGCGTAGGAAGTGGCGCACGGGCTTCCCATCGGTTTTGTTTCGGGTCATAGACCTCGACCGCGGCCGAGTTTCCATCTTCTCCTTTTCCACCTATCGCATACAGTTTTCCGCTATGCACCGCGACAGTGAGCGCACCTCGGGGTGTCGGCATCGGACTCCGTTCGGACCAAGCGTCCTTGGCGGGGTCGTACATAAACACACTGGCGACCGGCTGCCACATAGAGAACACCGATGCCGTAAACCCCCCGATCACGTATAACCGTTCCCCGACAGCCCCTGCACCGGCATGATGCAGCCCGGTGGGGAGTGAGGCTTTGGTCGCCCATTTATCTGTGCTTGGATCATATTCCTCCACCGCCTTGCTCACCGTCAGGCGCATGATGTTACTGAAGCTGAGCTTACTGAATCCGCCCATCACGTAGATCTTCCCAGCGAGAGCGGTCGCGGCTACTTCTGTGCGCTCCGTGAGGGCAGGGGAGTGGGTACTCCATGTGCCCTTTTCGGATGAGCCAGCCTGCGCGGAGGAATATTGGTGAAAGGTCTCCAAGAAAGTAGCGACAAAGAGAAGGAAGGCGGAGACTAAAGATAGAGGCACGAGAGGGGCAAAGCGACCGCGCGATGGATGCATGGCCAGATTATACACGATGGAGTCAGGATTAAGGCGAAAGGCGCAGTCCGGTATTGACACAGACTGCCGAGCCCCGTTCAACGTCCTAGCTGGATCGCACAGATGAACCCTCTCCGGCTGCCGTCTAACCATTTGGAAAGCTCAGCATTTTCGTCCATGGATGACAGCGCAGCCCACTCCTTGGTCCTATTGGCACCTGATCGAGAACACGTCTGGCAGCCTAGGGGGAACCACTACCTTGTGAGCAGGGGTTTCATATGTTTAATTGAACATGGTGGAGGTGCTACCTTGATTTGTGCCCCAAGGTACATGACATCTCTCCTCCTCCTGTAGAGATGTCCCTCCACCGCTTTTACCCCCCCCCACCAACTACCATCTACACAAGTTGGGCCTCTGGTCAGCTCAAAGCCAAGCTTGGTCTTCCCTTGGGATGGTGAGCTTGGCGTCATCAACCCATGCGGCACCGATCACAAGCTTTCCGAGGCTCAAAATGGACGATTTCTTCATGCTGCCAGCCCTTAGAGTCTAGCCTTGACCCCGCCTATGGTTTCTGGCCACCCTTGAAGCGGATGATCAACCCGATAACTCCAATGATAATCGCCAAGGCACCCAGCAAGACGAGGCCATCCATTTTGTTATCCTCCAAAAATGTGTGCTCATGACAATCCTAGGTCAGGCTACCGGTGCGCTGACAACTCACCTATTGCGTCGAGATCGCGGGAAGCTCAGCCACCTTCTCGCCTGGTGTCGGCTGATAGTTCGTGAGGACCTCCGGCATCCACTTGTTGAGCTGTTCAATCCGAGTCCCATGGCTTGGATGTGTCGATAGAAATTCCTCTGGCTGACCTTCGGAGACCTGATCCATGCGCTCCCAAACCCGGACTGCTTCTCTCGGGTCATATCCGGCCCGCGCCGACAACAGGAGTCCGATATAGTCCGCTTCGGACTCATGCGTGCGACTGAATGGTAACAGGACACCCACGTTTGTCCCCAAGCCGAGAGCTGCCATTACCGCTTGCGATGTAACTGGGTCAGCACTGGTCGACGTGAGCGTGATCTGGGCAGCCTGCAATCCAAACTGGGCCAGCACCCCTTGACTCATCCGCTCCCCTCCGTGTCGCGCGAGGGCATGCGTCACTTCGTGGCCCAAGATGGCTGCCAGACCGGCCTCGTTCTTGGCGATGGGAAAGATCCCGGTATAGACAGCAATCTTGCCGCCAGGAAGCGCGAACGCGTTCAACATTTTGTCGTCCTTGACCACGATAACTTCCCACTCGAACAAATTGGCTCTCTCAGCATATAGAGACGTCTTCGCTGCCTTGATTACTCGCTGTGCGACTCGCTCGACTGGTACCACTTCACGAGGATCTCGTGAGATTGTGACCTTGGGGTCGCTCAGGATTTCCTGGTAGGCTTCGGCTCCAAGACGCATCTCATCCTGCTCCGAGATCACCAGAAGCTGTGACCGTTCCGTGTAGGGATTCGTCACACAGGCCAGGA
>JBHICF010000098.1:0-7314 GCA_046759485.1 Nitrospiraceae bacterium | reverse complement strand
TGGCTGCTGGACTGGCCTGAGCAAGATCTTCCTGAGCCGCAGCACCCATGAACAGCCCTGCCCACCAGGAGCTTCGGTACTTCACAAGCAGCTTGGGAAGGAAAACGAGGACTCCTACCATGAGGGCACCGAGCAGGATCAATGGCCATTGTGTCGTCACCACGCTACTGCCAAAATAGGTCAGCGCAAAGGTCGGAAGTATCATGCCGAGCAGCGTTGCAATGGCAAACACCTTCAACGACATATTTGTGAGTCCTGCACCATAACTGACGATGTCGAATGAAAAGATCGGCAGCAGCCGTGCCAAGAACACCAGCACCATCAGCTTGTGGTCGGAACACATCTCGCAGAACACCACATCAACTCGCAGCAGTTTTGAGAGCAGCTCGCGACCCAGTGCGCGCCCAATGAGAAAGCTCAGGATCGCGCCCAGCTCGGCTCCTGTCACCGCATAGATCATGCCCAGGAAAGGCCCGAAGGCAGCCCCGGCCGCCAAGTCCAGGGGCAGACTGGGAATGGGACTGACCACCACGGCGACGGTCATGGTCAGGATTAAGACCAGTGGGGCGAACGGGCCGGCGGATTCGAGTGCAGCGATCAATTGGTCCTGACTCAGAAACTCCTCGAAGTCCACGGATTGACCCACCATGTAGAAGGCAGCGACGAGGAGCAGAATGACCGTCGCTCTGATTAGAAATTTGGGCTGGATAAATTTTCTCATGCAAGTAGTTGTGGCAGTTAATCGTGAGCCCGTGCTCCCGAAGGGCCCTATCATACAGCAGCAGCCGTTCAGGCACTACTGCAACTTCCCGTTCTTTAGCTGTTGTTCCGAATGACGCGAGAGCTGGCGATGTTCCCCTCCGCGGTCCTTCGTACTTTCCAGGGACACGATGTGTTCCCCAGGGGACCCAATTCCATTGGACACTCGAGGTTCGGTGAGCGTAGGATCCCCATGCAACGAGGCTCTTGCCATGATGCAAGATGGAGTGCTTGCGAGATGTCAAAGGTTCTAATCGAGCAATCTTCCTATAAAGGGTGGGACGCCTCGCGGATCCAAAATGGCCCGCTGGAGTTGCTACTTGTTCCCCAGGTAGGAGGACGGACCATGGGGATGCGGTGGCGGGGCCATGAGTTGGCATTCACGCAGCCCGAACGGGAGGGCCGTACCGAGAACCTTTCTGTCGTTCGCGATGTCCGAACCCGAAAGCGCGAAATTGGTCGGATTCTGTGGGGTGGGGACAAAACATGGCTGGCGCCGCAGGACCGTTGGACCGACGGATTCCCGTTTCTAGATCTAGACAGCGGCTCCTATGCCCAACAGATCGAGCAGGTTGGGAACGAAGCTGTCGTGATTCGGATGGTCAGTCCTGTGGACCGAGAGACCGGGGTGCAGATATCACGAACGTTGACGGTGCTGCCAGGCTCAACTGAATGGTTGCTCACGCATGAGTTACACAACGCTTCGTCAGCGGAAGTTACCTGGGGCGTCTGGGATGTCTCAATGGTCCTTCGACCCGCTAAGGTTTACTTACCAACATGTGGTGCTTCTCAGTACCCTGGTGGTGTGAGGACCTACCCGGAAGAAGGCGAATCGGTGCAGGTCCGAGATCGAGTGGTGCAGGGGCTTGGTAGCCTCGCTGTCATTACCTGTGACCGTTCGTCCAAGTTTAAGTTCGGGGTCGGCCCGGGGACCGATACTGGTAAGCAACAGCGCTCGCCGGATAGGTTGCATGGGAAGGCCTGGATGCTCGGGATCCTGGATGTGAAAGATTGTGGCTTGGTGGCCTACCGGAAACAGATTCCCGTGTTCGACGGAAGGCCGTATGCGCACGGATGTATCGCGGAAGTGTATAACTCTGATGAATATGAATATCTTGAGATGGAAATCCACGGTCCGTTGGTCACGTTGAGACCTGGCCAAACCTTCGAGATTACCGAAAGGCAAGCGTTGTTTGAAGTGACCCAGTGGCCTACTACCGAGGCCCAGGTTCTGGAGCTTGTCTCTGGGCCACCAGGCCAGTAGGCACCCGCCCGTTAATCCTCACCACTTCTTCTGCATCTCGTGGCTAGCCCGTATCGTTTGAGGCCTCCACGAGTGTTCCAAGCGACGGTCCAGGGCCCGCAGACCTTTCCCGCTTGAGCGCGTGTAATGATTTCTGATCTAAACCGACTCACAACTTGTGCAGTCATTCGATATCAAACGATCTTCACTGAACAATAGACTCAGCCTCTCACCGTCTATCGTGGCTATAGTTGGATTCTCAGGGGAACTCGTCGGGCCAATATAAAGGTGACATAAGGTGGTCACAGAGAAGGTCTGGTAGCCATTTTCTAGCATTGACTTAGAAAGGTGGGGGCAGCCATGATAGACGAACCCGCAGCCATGCAAGTCGTGACCCAAGAGCGTGTGAAAACCGAATCATCGACTGGGAAGATCATCGTCGCCCTGCTCTTTGCCGCCGGTATCGCCGCGTTCCTTTACTTTGATCTCAAGCAGTATCTCACCCTAGAAGCCCTCAAAACGAACCGCGACAGTCTACTGGCTTTCACGGACATGCACTATACGACTGCCGTCGCCCTATTCATCGGGCTCTACATCGTCCAAACAGGCTTTTCTCTTCCGGGCGGCGCCATCATGACCCTCGCAGGTGGCTTTCTGTTCGGCAGCATCCTTGGGACCATTTTCGTCAACATTGGAGCGACGATTGGTGCGACGCTAGCGTTCCTTGTTGCTCGCTACCTGTTACACGATTGGGTGGAAAAGAAATTCGGCGATCGGCTGGGGCCCATGCAGGAAGGATTCGCCAAAAACGCCTTCAGCTATTTGATGACGTTGCGGCTGATACCGCTGTTTCCGTTCTTTCTAGTCAATATGGTCTCGGGACTGACTCGGGTGAGAGTTGGCGTTTACGTCGTCGCGACATCGCTGGGAATTATCCCCGGGAGCTTCGTGTATGCGTATGCCGGTCGCCAGCTCGGGATGATCAATTCGCTTGCAGAGATCGCCTCGCCACGTGTGCTCTTGGCCTTCACACTCTTGGGCCTGCTCGCGCTGGCCCCGATCATCTACCGAAAACTGACAGCTAAACACCAACCTGCGTAACATGTAGTCAACGCCTTAAAAGTCAGCGATGCGGGGTAGGGGAGAGTCTGCCATGAATAAAGACACCGACACACCAGGCAAGCACGATGAGCCAGTTGCGGTCTTGCCTGATGACGAGCACAACCGTGCGCTAGTCAATAATGTTCATCCCCCGGGGTGGGTCAACCCCGATCCCAGCGGGCGATATAACCTGGTGGTGATCGGTGCCGGGACAGCTGGCCTCGTGACGGTCGCGATCGGATCTGCGCTGGGGGCCAAAGTGGCCTTGATTGAAAAACACCTCATGGGCGGGGATTGTCTCAATGTCGGGTGCGTCCCCTCCAAAGGAGTCATCCGCGCGTCACGAGCGTGGGCCGATCTCCGTCATGCCGACGAGTTTGGCGCCCATGTCCCTGATGGGATCAAGTACGACTTCGCAGCGGCGATGGCGCGAATGAGGAAACTGCGTGCACGCATCAGCCATACCGACTCGGCGAGCCGGTACCAGTCGCTAGGCGTGGATGTCTTTATAGGAGAGGGTCGTTTCGGGGGTTCAGATTCGATCGAGGTGGCTGGCAAAACACTCAAATTTTCCAAGGCGGCCATTTGTACGGGTGGACGCGCGGCTGCACCGCCTATTCCAGGCCTGGAGCAGGCGGGATACCTGACCAACGAGACGCTGTTCACTCTAACTGAGCTGCCGAGGCGATTGGCTGTTATCGGGGCCGGACCGATCGGATGCGAAATGGCCCAGGCCTTTGCCCGGTTTGGCAGCGAAGTGACGGTGTTCGAACAAGAGTGCCGGATCTTGCCCCGTGAGGATCCACAGGCCGCGCTTGTGGTCGAGCAAGCCATGATCCGTGACCAGGTGCAGTTCGTGTGCGACGCCAAGGTAGACGGAGTGATGGCGCGCGGGAACGAGAAGCTCTTCCGGTACAAGCGGCACGGTCAAGCACATGAACTCATCATTGATGAAATCCTCGTGGGTGTCGGGCGTGCTCCAAACGTCGAGGGGCTCGACCTTGAGAAGGTCGGCGTCCAGTACGATCGCCGAAACGGGGTGAAGGTCAACGATCGTCTTCAGACTACGAATCCCCGGATCTTTGCTGCAGGTGACGTCTGCTTCCCGTTCAAGTTCACGCACATTGCGGACGCCTCGGCTCAGATCGTGATTCAGAACGCGCTCTTCCCTCATCCGCTAGGGTTGGCCTATGCAAGCACGGATTCGCTGATCATTCCCTGGTGTACTTACACAGAACCCGAGATTGCACATGTCGGTATGTATGAGGCAGATGCCAAGGCCAAGGGGTTCGAGGTCGAGACCTTCACCTTCAAGCTCGACGAGGTGGACCGCGCCATCCTGGATGGAGAGGACGAGGGATTTGCCCGGGTGCATGTCAAGAAGGGGACGGATAAGATTCTGGGCGCGACGATCGTCGCTGCGCACGCGGGAGACATGATCAGCGAGTTCACCGTGCTCATGAAGGCTGGGCTAGGATTGAGCAATCTTGCAGGGACCATTCATCCGTACCCGACTCAGGCTGAGGTGAGCAAGAAAGTCGCGAACGCCTGGCGCAAAAGCACTTTTACGCAAGGCAAGAAGAATATTTTGAGCAAATTGTTCAAATGGACACGTTGATTCGTGGGAAAACCCATCAATGGCAGTCAGTCCAGGACATGGCTATGAACACGGTTGGTAGGGCAGGACGAAATATTCTGACTCTCGTGGCCTCGGTCGTCTCAGTGGTAGCTATGCCACTGATGATCTACGCTCAAGCGGGCGCACTCCTCGAGGTTGGGAAATTCTCAACTGTCAAGGCGGGAGGTGAGTTCCCGGAGGGCTGGAAGCCCTTGACCTTCAAGAAGATCAAACGCCACACGACCTACGCTGTGGTTGAAGATGCTGATTCCCTGGTCGTGAAGGCGGTTAGTGATGCATCGTCTTCAGGACTGATCCGGGAAATCCAAATCAACCCCCGAGAATATCCGGTTGTCAAGTGGCGGTGGAAGGTGGCCAATGTGCTCGAGAAAGGGGATGTGTCACGCAAAGCAGGCGATGACTATCCCGCGCGGATCTATGTCACGTTTGCGTATGACTCTTCGAGAGTCGGGTTCTTCGAAATGGCGAAATTCGAAACGTTTCGGCTGTTCTACGGTCAGTACCCGCCGATCGGGGCAATCAACTATATTTGGGAGAGCAAAGCCCCAAAAGGCACCGTGGTTCCCAATCCTTTTACGGATCGAGTCCAGATGGTTGTAGTCGAGACTGGAACGAAGAACCTCAACGTGTGGGTCAGCGAAGAGCGGAACATCTATGAGGACTACAAGGCAATCTTTAAGGAAGAGCCTCCGATGATCTCAGGGGTGGCCATCATGACGGATACCGACAATACCGGAGAGGCAGCCACGGCATACTTTGGCGATATTGTATTCAAGAAAGCCAATGTTGAAGGGTGAGCGGTGTGGGGCTGGGCAGGCGCGGCTCAAGCCCGCTATTGGTTGTGCACTCAGACGGATGCTCTTGAAGCAGTGCGTGATAACTTCTCGACATCAGCCTCTGAATGGATGCATGAGATAGGTCGCTATGGTCAAGACATTAGCGGGTCTCGCCCGTCCAGTCCTGAATCTTGTGCAACAGAGACCAATCCTGGCTGTCTTCGAGGTCTGCCTCCGATGCAATTCAGCCTGCGGGTACTGTGATCTTCCACTAAATGTTGGTCGTTACGAGATGTCTCGGGCAGAGATCCGTCGTGTCTTTACGGATCTCTATGAAGATGGACTCCGCTTTATTTTTGTGCAAGGCGGAGAACCTTTGCTGCGGCGCGATCTGCCGGACATCTTGGAAGACCTGGCCTCGATGGGCTATAGCCTGACCCTGGTCACAAACGGCACGCGGTTCACGCCCGGGCTGGTTGCGCGATTGGCCGAGCTTCCCCTTAACATTTCGGTCAGCCTTGATACGTTGGATCGGACACGCTACGCGCGCATTCGAGGGGCCGATCAGTTACCTCAGGTCTTGGCAGGCATCGAGTTGCTGGATGACTTCCCGCACCCCAAGTATCTCACGTGCATCGTGAGTCGACTGAACCAAGACGATGTGCTGGATGTGGTACGGTTTGCCCAGGAACGCGGTTTCACGCCCGTGGTGGGAGCGTACCACTGGGAGGTCGAGCGCTACGGGAAAGTGGACGTGGCTCTCCAATACGACCGCAAGGCAGTTGCACAGGTGTTCCAACAGGTCATGGAATCCGGCTTGATTCCGCGTGGGTATTTCAGGAACTATCTGCGCGATAATGTCAATTGGCTGTACGGGCAATCTCTTGAGCGCTGTGACGCCGGTCGCTACAGCATCGCCATTGATGCCTCCGGTAATGTAGCGCCCTGTTTGGCCTTAGCCCATGCGGGCAATCTGCTGAAACAGCCGTTGCAGACCATTCTCACCCACTTTGACCGGGCATCGATCGATCGCTGTTCTGACCGGTCATCCTGCAATATGCTCTGTAGCCGAGTCGTCGGGTCGGTCCTCCGTCACCCAATCTCTGCATGGGAGAACAGAGCATGACTTCTGCGAAGAAGGCCACGAATCCCCTCAAGATGCTACAGGACTATGGCCAGTCAGTCTGGCTGGACTACATCAGGCGCAGCCTCATTACGAGTGGAGAGCTGAAACGGCTCGTCGAGCAAGACGGGCTCCGTGGGATGACGTCAAATCCAGCCATCTTCGAGAAGGCGATTAGCGGCAGCTCTGACTACTCCGGGGCGCTGAGGGCCTTTGCGAAGAAGCCCGGGCTCGATGCGAAGGCACGCTATGAACAGCTTGCGATCAAGGATATCCAGGATGCCGCGGATGTCCTGCGGCCAGTCTATAAACAGACGAAGAGACGCGATGGCTATGTGAGCCTGGAGGTCTCGCCTCATCTGGCTCGGGATACGCGTGGCACCCTTGAGGAAGCCAGAAGGCTGTGGAAATCAGTCGCGCGCGAGAATGTCATGATCAAGGTGCCAGCGACGCCAGAAGGGGTTCCCGCCATTCAGCAGTTGATCACCGAGGGGATCAATGTCAACGTGACGCTCCTCTTCGCGCAAGAGGCATACGAACGTGTGGCTGAAGCCTACATTGCTGGCTTGGAAGAGCGCGCAGCTCGAGGTGCCGACCTGGAGAAGGTCGCCAGCGTGGCGAGCTTTTTCATTAGCCGGATTGACACGGCGGTGGACGCGATCATCTCGGCTCG
>JBHICF010000097.1:0-7357 GCA_046759485.1 Nitrospiraceae bacterium | reverse complement strand
GGGGAGCTCATTGGTGCTCATATCGTCGGGCCTGAAGCGAGTGAACTGATCCACGAGATGATTGCCGTCATGTACTACCGTGGCACTGCCCAGGATCTCCTGCACATGCCGCACTACCATCCGACCCTGGCGGAGATCGTGACCTATCCCGCAGAATCCCTAGTAGAGCAACTCGCTTGAGCTTTCACTCCAGCTGGCATCTTCCTTGACTTTTAAACTGAGTGAAGTGGAGCGGCCGTTCTTGTGGGATGGGCGTAGCGCTAGGCCGAAAATTCCGCCCAGAGGAACGTGTGGTCTGAAGGGTTTGGCGCCCTCCTCGGCTTGAGATCCACGTCGACCTTTCGACATTTCGCAGCCAGTGGAGGAGTAGCTAAGATGTGGTCGATCCGCCAACCTTTGTTGGCTTCAAGCGAACTCGGCTGCCGGTAATCAAAGAACGTAAACTGCTGACGAGTCGGATGGAGCTTCCGAAACACATCCACGAATCCCCATGCGACCGTGTCTTTGTACGCGCGGCGCGCGGCTTCGTGGAAGCAGACATGGGAGAGGTGCTTTTCCGGACTGTGCACGTCAATGGGCTCCGGGGCGACATTCATATCCCCGCACCAAATAGCCGGCTTGGTTGGAGAGAGGTGGTTTGTGAAGTACCGGCGCAGGCGACGAAACCATTTCAATTTGTACGTGTACTTCGGTGAGTCGATCTTGAATCCTTGGGGGATGTAGGTGTTGACGATGGAGACTCCTTGGATGACCACACGGATCAGGCGTTCCTCGTCGGGCGTGGGGCCATCTTCGAGTCCGTACGACACCGATTTCGGCTCCGTGCGGCTGAGCACGGCGACACCGTTGTACGACTTCATGCCTCGAAATGCGATGTGATAGCCGCTCGAGGTCAGGTCGAGCAGGGGAAAGTCCTGGTCCTGCGCCTTCGTCTCTTGTAAACAGAGGACGTCAGGTTTCCGCTGCTCAAGCCAGTCCAACGTCTGGGCGAGACGCTTGCGAATCGAGTTGACATTAAAGGTCGCTACCGTCATCACGCGCTTTGCCACGGGTATCGTCACCACTCCGCCCCGAGGCGATCAACGATCACCCGGTGGACGATCGCGTATGGGCCCAGCGCGGCCAGGTATACTGCAGTCTCGGCAACGTCGTACGGGTTAATCTTTTCGCTTCGCTCGATCTCTTCAGGTGTCGCATCGACGAGTTCGTCCGCGACGCCGCCGGGACAAATCGCGCACGCCTTGATCTTGTGGGGCCGACCTTCGTCGGCCAGCGCTTTCGTGAGGGCGATGATCCCGTGTTTGGAGGCGCTGTAGCTCCCCGTACCGGTCCAAGCATCTATGCCTGCCACACTGGACATATTGATGATCGTGCCCCCGCCGTTCTTCACCATCTGACGAAATCCGGCGCGGCAACAGAAGAAGGTTCCTCTCAGATTCGTGCTCATCACCCGGTCGAACTCCTTGGTCGTCAACTTTGCGATCACGCCTCTCCCACCGATACCGGCATTGTTGACGAGGATGTCCACCCGTCCGAGACGCCGAACCGTTTCAGCGATCAGGCGATCCACCTGCGCTTCGTCGCTGATGTCAGTCTGGATAACCATGGCGTGGCCGCCACGTTCACGGATCTGTGCCGCAACCTGTTTGCAGAGGGCGAGCCGCCGTGCAGCGATAACGACGCGAGCACCTTCCTCGGCGAATCGCTGCGCGATGGCCTTGCCGATGCCGCTACTACTACCCGTAACGATCGCGATCTTGTGGGTCAACCGTGCCATGCGTGAAGCTCCACGATGAGGGCGCGATTATAACAGATGGGCGAGGTTTGGGAGTTCAGGGTGACGATATGAATCCTCGACCACATGGAGGTTCGCCCGCTTTACAGATCGCGACCGCGCACGTATGATCGGCAAGCCCTCTCGCCCAACGCATCGTGACCTATTCGGGAAGGTCTCGATACGAACGCGCTCCAGGCGCTTGTCCTGTCGAAAAAAGGCGTCCCAGTGACTACACGCTCTCCAGACTTGGCCTCGTACTGGCCGCTCGATCCCGGAGTGGTGTTTCTCAACCATGGCTCGTTTGGAGCCTGCCCACGCCCAGTCCTCGAGGCTCAACAGCATTTTCGTGATCAGCTCGAGCGGGATCCGGTGCACTTCATGGTTCGCGAACTGGAACCTCTCCTCGACGAGGCACGGCGAGACCTCGCGGCCTTCGTTGGTGTGGAGCCGATTCACCTCGCCTTCGTTCCGAATACGACCACAGGTATCAACACCGTTCTACGATCGCTGCCGTTCCGGCCGCAAGACCAGTTGCTCACGACGACCCATGCCTACAATGCGTGCCGGAATGCACTGGACTTTGTGGCCCAGCAGACAGGTGCGCAAGTCGTGGTGGCCAAGGTCCCCTTCCCGATTGACTCCCCAAAGCGGGTCGTCGAGGCGGTCCTTGAAGCTGTGACCCCGAACACCCGCTTGGCGGTTCTCGATCATGTCACGAGCCAGACGGGGCTCATCTTTCCCATCGAGGAGCTCGTGCGCGAACTGCAAGCCCGTGGGATCGAAACGCTGGTGGACGGAGCGCACGCTCCGGGCATGCTTCCGCTGCGTCTGAACGCGATTGGAGCCACCTATTATGTGGCGAACTGTCACAAGTGGTTGTGTGCGCCCAAAGGCGCGGGTTTTTTGTACACCAGCCCTGAGCGACGGTCTGACATT
Organism: Nitrospiraceae bacterium; assembly: GCA_046759485.1. Lineage (GTDB taxonomy): Bacteria > Nitrospirota > Nitrospiria > Nitrospirales > Nitrospiraceae > JBHICF01. The sequence continues at coordinate 4,644 of JBHICF010000097.1, read as the reverse complement.
CGTCCGCTCAGCATCAGCCACGGCGCCAACTCCACCCGGTCAGATCGCTCGCGGTTCCATCTTGAGTTCGACTGGACCGGCACCGATGACCCGTCGGCGTACTTGTGCGTGCCGGCAGCGATTCGTTTCCTCGGTTCGCTCCTGCCAGGAGGCTGGCCGGACGTCTTCGCGCGAAATCGGGCTCTTGCCCTTGACGCTCGACAGTACCTCTGTGATCAGCTGAATCTGTCGCCGCCCTGTCCGGACGACATGGTGGGAACGCTGGCGTCTCTCCTCATCCCGAGTTCTGCACGTGGCACTCGAGGAGAGCCGTTCTCCCGGGACCCCTTGCAAGATGCGCTCTACTGGCGGTTCAGAATTGAGGTGGCCATCACTGTGTGGCCGTCACCACCGGGGCGTCTGCTTCGCCTCTCAGCCCATCTCTACAACGATCGAGGGCAGTATAGCCGGCTCGCTCAGGCGCTCGCCGAACTGCTGGCAAGTTGAGCTGTGAGGCCAACCAATGGTGCCGTTAGAGCGTCACGCTGCCGCTCCGGCGTGTTGCGTTACCGTTCGACAGTCACGCCTTTCCCAAACGCGACGTGCTGAGCAATATTCTTGGCAGCATCCTTCGGAGTCGGGTAATACCACGCCGCGTCCTTGTTCACCTGCCCGTTGACCTCTATGGTGTAGTAGCTTGCCTCGCCTTTCCAGGGACAGGTCGTGTGCGTCGCACTCTCCTTCAAATACTCCCGCGTCACCGTCTGTGGCGGGAAGTAGCAGTTCCCCTCCACGACTTCGCAATGATCGCTTGCGGCAAGCACGATTCCATTCCAGATCGCTTTTGGCATGGCCTCCTCCTTCGTCCTCGTCCAGAAGCGTTGTCCACTGTTCGGGTGCTGGAGTATAACAGAGCGACGATCCAGACCGAGAGTCATTGGCCGGGAGCAGGCACGAGGCCCTCTTCACGAACATGAATCGGCATCAACGCAGCCTCCTCACGATATGGACCCTGTACATCATTCTCGGTGGCCTCTTCGGCTTCGCGGCATGCTCGCAGACTGCCACATGGGAAGAAGCGATGGCCGCGGGGCAGCGTGCCTATGCGGACGAACGATATGCCGACGCCGAGCGGATGTTCTCGGCAGCGGTCGTGAAAGCTGAGCATTTCGGGAAAGATGATCCACGCCTGGCCCTGGCGTTGTCACAGCTAGGACAGACGTACTGGGCCCAGGGCAAGGACACGGAAGCCGAGCTCCAGTATCTTCGGGCGTTGGGGATTTATCAACGGGCCTACGGAGAAGAGCGGCTGGAAGTTGCCGCGACACTCAACAATCTGGGCGTGCTGAACCGAATGCATGGCCAGTACGCCGAGGCGGAGCCATTTCTTTTGCGTGCGCTGGCGATCAAGGAAAAAGTGCTCGGTCCGGTTCATCTGGACGTCGCACTTAGTCTCAAAAACCTTGGCAAGCTGTATGTCGTCCAGGAGCGCTACGCTCGGGCCGAACCACTCTATCGGCGGGCGCTGAGCATCCGGGAAGCCATCCTGGGATCCGAGCACGAAGATGTGAGCAAGAGCCTTGAAGACTTGGCGACGCTGTTGCGCAAAGCCCACCGCGCTGCAGAGGCAGAACCGCTCGAAGCCAGGGCCGCAACCATCCGTGCCGTACCCGATGCCCGGACAACCAACGGCGACGAATGACCCCCCGAGCGTGTTCGCGCAATCGTTACTACCAGGACCGCCTCAGAAATCATCTCTTCCTCGCCTTGTGTGGGCTCTCACGGTAGAATGGCACCGACTCACGGGAACGGAGTAGACCGCAGATGTCCCCGTCAGTAATGGTAGACGAGCACTCAGATCCTGAGCGGTTGGCGGAAGAGGCTCTCCATGCTAAGGCCGTTGTCTTGCCCAGAGTGCGGAAAAGATACAGTCCTTCGCGCGACATGTCGCTCGGCTTCCGAGCACCTGCTCAAGTTCCTCTTGATCTCCCCTTTTCGGTGTCAGCACTGTAGCCACCGGTTCCGGGCCTTTCGTTGGGGCCGGGACTATCCCAGGAATCTCCTGGACCGACGTCAACATCGGCGGATTCCGGTTCGTCTCTTCCTGTCCTTCTCAGGCCGCCGGCTGGGTGGCCAAGGCACTGTGGCAATCATCTCGCTCGGTGGGTGTGTGGTGGAGTGTGATGCCATGGTCCAAATTGACGACATCTTTTACCTGCAACTGTACCTGTTCGAGGGAGAACCTCCAGTAGAAGTGGCCGCCATGGTCCGTTCCGTGGGGCACCGACGGATCGGGTTCAAGTTTTTGCGCGCGGCCCATGACGACAAGCGCCTCCTCGATTTTCTTCACAACCAAGGGGCGTAGCGCCCGCTCCTGCCTCGAAGAGCTCCTTCTCATTTCCTGCTGACCACTGCATAGAGCGGATCCCCACTTGCCCATTCAGGTATCAGCGTCAGTTTCACAATGCTGGTCCACTCGCCAGCTGCCAGGAGACAACGTTCCACAAGGTTCTGGCGGCCAGGCCCATCTAGAGAATGCCATACGGCAATTGACTTGGTTGGAATGTACCGGTTCGAGAATGTAATCACGAGCGGAGCTCGCCGACACAGCACGCGCCTCAGTTCACGCATGACCATGATCGGTTCCGTCAGGTAGTTGACGGAGACGCAGAGAGCGCTCCCGTCAAATTCGGCGTTGGGGAATGGCAACGTCGCATCCCGGTTGAGGTTCTGTACGAGGTAGGAATCCAGACGGGGGTTCGCGGCGAGCTCAACGCGGTTGAGGCCCAACCCCACGACGCGCCGGTATCTGGCCTCCGGGGGCAGATGGCTGGTCCAACCGCTCATCAGATCAAGAATCGTCCCATTCGACGGAAAATAGTTGCGATAGAGCTGAGTGACAGCGGCAGCCGCACGGTCGTCGAGGTGCGTCACCATCCACGGGGTGCGATAGAAATCTTCGTCTGGAGAGTCGTCTTCGCGGTGAAAGGCTGTTAAAGGGAGCTCGAACACGGTCTGTTACGTCGAGAGGTGGGTTGGCATGTTCATGGACACCCCTTCAATTGATCATCTCGAGGAGGGTCGCCTGCTCGAGCGGGCCAGGTCACTCGTGGGACGAGGAACGTAGTTCGATCCTGTATCGAGGGGATGAAATCGCCTCGCTTCGGCATTGCGGGCATCGACTTGGGCGCGTGAGCCTCGAGCGACTGCGAAAGACGAATCCGCAGGTCTCGCAGGCGGACGGCTCGAGGACAAATCGGCGAGTCCGATCCCGGGCGATCGATCTGACGATGTGAGAGAGATGATCTTCGACCTGTCGTTCTGGAATTCCAATCAGTGCCGCCAACTGTCGGGTGGAGCGAAGGGTACCAGTCAGAGCCTGGGCGAGACGCTGTCTGATAGTCAGCTCGGAACCGGCCATCTTTCCCTCGCAAAGTGACGGGTGACCACGAGGAGTTGAAGATCGTTAGGCGGAAGGTATCCTTACTCATTTCGACCGGACAGTCAAAGTCCCCCCTTCCGCCATCATGCTCAACCTTGCCAACAGTGTGCGGGTCGTCAGGCGATCAGGACCGCCGCGATTTCCGGCCGTTGTGCCGCGAGTGGGCGATTCTTATTCCGCTCGATCACGCCATCCACCATGGCTCCGCAGTTCACACATCTCCAAACAAACGCCTCATCGAGCAAATCCGTGCACCATTCCTCTACCATGAGCCCGTTACATCGGTGACATTCCATGACAGCCTCCTCCTTTAGGCCCGGGGACCTTCCCGGCTCGTGCCTGTCTGGTCTAGAGGCATACTAGTCCTGGAAGCTAAGAGGAACATTAATGGAACATTAGAAGTCTCTAATACGAATGGCTGGGTCCGAGGAATGGCAAAATAGCGGGAGAGGGTGGAGCCGGGGGAAAAGCAGGGAACCGGTTCCGGGGCAATCAGATCATACCGGGGGGAGGGGCCCCTTCCAGATGGTCAAAATCCGTACCGCTTCATCTTCTTAATTAAGCCTTGTCGGCTTAACCCGAGGATCTTTGCCGATTGTAATTGATTCTGTCGGCAGCGCTGCAAAGCGTCCGAGATCATGCGCTTCTCCAGCTCCTCGACCGCAGTTTTCAGGGATCGTCCCAATCCCATAGTGCTGGATCCCTCTTCACCGTCGCGCATTCGGATCGAATCCGAGAGGTCCTGTTCTCCAATGGTGGTCCGTCGTGTGGTGACGACGATGCGTTTGATCTCGTGCTCCAGCTCTCGGGTATTCCCTGGCCACGGATATCTGAGCATGCACCGGAGCGCGCTTTCCGTGAACTTTTTCGGTTCTTTCCCCATTGAATGACAATAGGTGTCCAGAAAATGGTTCGCCAGTAGCGCGATGTCTTCCGGGATGTCCCGGAGAGAGGGCATCTCGATGGTCACGACCTTCAAGCGGTAATAGAGGTCGGATCGGAACGAGCCCTTCTTGATCGCGACCTCCAGGCTCTCGTTGGTTGCAGCGATGATTCGCACGTCCACTGGGATCGTCGCCCGGCCGCCTACGTGCTGCAGCTTCCGTTCCTGCAACACACGGAGCAGCTTAGTCTGCGCAGCTGGGCTCAAATCCCCGACCTCGTCTAAAAACAACGTACCACCCTGGGCCTCTTCGAATTTCCCAATGCGGGGCTCAACCCCG
>JBHICF010000096.1:0-7391 GCA_046759485.1 Nitrospiraceae bacterium | reverse complement strand
GCTTCAGCCCACTCCGCCGAAGTAGCTTCGGCTACGAAGGCCGGGCAGCCGTGGCTTCCTGCCAAGGCGGGTGAACAAGGAGTCCTTGTGAGCCAGCACCCCAAGTTCATCATCTTTTCTCACAACGCCACGTACGATAAGCTTCATCAAGTCGCGACGCTGGGCCTCACCGCAGCGGCCATGGGCAAGCGCGTCACAGTCATCCTGCTCTTTTGGACCATTAAGAAACTGGCCGATGGACGAATGGATGAGATTGACTTTCCTCCTGAGTACCACACTTCTGCGGAGGAGGTGGCTCGACTGTTAAAGGAAAAGAAAGTGCCACGAATATCTGAGATGTTTCAGGAGGCCAGACAGGTGGGCCATTTCAAACTGGTCGCGTGTAGTGCGGGCTTGGAGTATATGGACGTTGATCCTGACGTCGTTGCCAAGAATGTCGACGAGGTGATGGGACTGCCAGCCATCCTCTCACTGACCGCGGGCGCCGAAACCACGCTCTTCATTTAAATCAGGACCGAGGTCCCAGGACTCAGGACTGAGTTTCACCCTTAGTCCTCAGCACTCAGTCCTCAGTCCTGATCGTTAGCGCGATTTCATCACCCCCACACGATCGCAATATCTCAACAACTGACACTGACTGCAGCGCGGCGAGACAGGTTGACAGAGGTGCTGCCCGTACGGGACCAGCAAGTCGTTGAACGTCACCCAATAGGGCCTGGGCAACTTCTGACGGAGCGCCTGTTCCGTGTCCTCGGGCTTCTTGGTTTTCACGTACCCCCACCGATTGCTGATGCGGTGCACGTGCGTGTCCACGCAGATTCCCGGCTTGCGGTACCCGACCGTGACGACCAAATTCGCCGTTTTCCGTCCCACACCCTTCAAGGTGAGGAGTTCATCGATCGAATCGGGTACTCGACCGCCATAACTGTCCAACAAGCGTCTGGAGATGGCCTGGATTTGTTTGGCCTTGGTTCGGTAGAACCCGACAGGATAGATGGCTTTCTCAATACGGCGGCGGGGAAGTTTTAAGAGGGACGCAGGAGTTCTTGCGAGCGCAAACAGTCTGCGGCTAGCTTCGGCTGTGGTCTGATCTTTCGTCCTCAAGCTGAGGACACACGCGATCAAAATGCGGAACGGGTCACGTGACTGCTTAGCCACGATCCCCACGACTGGCTCACGCCACCGGCGCACCTCACGCCTCAACACTTGGATTACAGCATGGATGTCAGACGCACGCATGCAGTCTGGGCGTTTGTGGGAGAAACCGGTTGTCAGCGGGCTACGGATCGGCGAGGAATCGTGCGGGGAAAGAAACCGCTATTCCATCTTGTGCTTCGCCAGCCACTTCTGGCGACGCCGCTGGGCCTCACGCTGCTTGGCTTTTCGACGGACGCTCGGCTTTTCGTAAAACCGACGCCGCTTGAGTTCGCGAAAGAGCCCTTCGCCCGCCAGTTTCTTCTTGGCAACCTTCAGGGCCTTCTCGACGTTGTTGTTAAAGACCTTGATCTCCATGCCTTCTTCGTTTCCAATCAGTTTGGTTTTGAATGAGACGCGGCGAGCCCATAGGCTCTCTACGTAGACTCACCGGTAAGGATGCTCAGTTTATCACAGCCGGTAGGGTCACACAAGCATTGTCAGCTTGCGTAAGTGGAATTTTTTCAGATTACGTATGCCATTGAAATCACTAAAGATAGGAAGTTGTTCTGGGTGAACGCCCCTCGCCCGATTATATTCATACGGCTGCAGAAATAGTTCGTCTCGCCAGAGGAGGCCCTTTCTGTCATATCTCGCTTCCCATGGCCTGACCGAGCTTGTCTTCCAACACTCGATTTGTCGCATCTAAGTGCTCAAATGACTTGAGGAATTCCCACGATTGGCTCAATGCCGCCCGAGGGATAAGGCCGACGATCTCACATCCCGCGATTCCGACGCCACGGCGTGCTGCTTCACGGCTGACTGCCTCAAAGGCGACATGGATCGGGGTCTGCTCCAGATCGGTCAGGTTCATCGACACCTGGGCAAGACGACGACTGTCCAAGTGAACCCCCATGGCCTTGACGCCGGCCAAGCCGCCGCCCGAATGACGGACCGTCTTCGCGATCCCCTTGGCGAGCGCCACATCGCGAGATCGGAGATTCACGTTGAAGGCGACCAGCGGGGGCCGTACCCCGACCGCTGTGGCCCCAGCCGTCGGGTGAAGTCTCGTCGGGCCAAAGTCTGGGGCCCACTTGGGATCGGATCCCATGCGCTTTGCAAGACCCTGGAGCCCGCCCCGCCTCATGTCGGCAAGGTCCGCTCGGTCCACGCGGGTCGCTGCGGACCCGTACAGGAAGACAGGGATCTGCAGTTGCCCACCAATCCGTTGCCCTACCCGCTTAGCCAATTCGTTGCAGTCCTCTAGCCTGACACCCTTGAGCGGTACGAACGGCACGACGTCTGTCGCGCCCACACGAGGATGCTCACCTTGATGTCTGTTCAAGTCGATCAGGTTCGCGGCGACTCGAATCACCTGGAAGGCAGCCTCCGCGACCGCCTCAGGTGCCCCAGCAAATGTCAGGACCGCACGGTGATGGTCGGGATCCATCGTGTGATCCAGCAAATGCACGCGTGGAACTGCGCGGATGGCTGCGACCAAGGCCTGGATGGTCTGAACATTCCGCCCTTCACTCACGTTTGGTACGCACTCCACGAGTGGCTCGACCATGCCTCCTCCTCACGCGCGCGGGAGCTCGCGGGCCATGAGATTCATCAATTGGCCCCGGTTATATAGCAGACAACGGTCGCCCCTCTCCAGCGATCACCACCGGAATGCCAGGCGTTTCTATGCGGAGGTGGGCAAGCCGGGGTCGGGCGTGGCAATCGATCGGCTCATCGAATAGAGAGGAGACGTGGTGGGTGAAAACTCAGCCCTTAAGAGAAAGAGCTATCCGTGGAGAGTCGCTCAAGGTCGCGCGCGGGTGATCGCACATGATGCGCATCCCTTGACCGTGCAACGCCAATCAGGAACGTGAAGGCCAGGGGGCGCCGTGGGATTATCCGTGGGGTGGTAACGATGGATCCACGTATGTTCCAGGTGTGCGGCCTCTTGCGAGGAGGAGGTGTACGTAAACCAAAAAAAGCGGTACAGCGAACCTCGGGCCAACTTCACGAGCGCTGTGGGGAGATCGTCAGGGCTCGATCCCACGAAGTCCGCCGCTCTGCCGTTCTTGGACAGAATAAACGCCCCAGGCGATTTATTCGTGGCAAACATATGCACATACCGGAGGCTGAAGGGCCCCGACATGACACCCTCCTTAGGCATTCTGCGGCTGGTTGAAGCGGGAAACGTTCACGGTGGACAGTGGCTACACCGGTTGGTTGGCCGCAGCCATTCGCACGATCTCAATTTTCGAGAGCTTCGCTAACAGCATCACGGGATTGGGGATGTCGGTATCCGACGGAACATAGAGGATGGCCCGTCGGGCCTGGCTCCGCGCAATCACGCGCCTGACATAATTGACATCTGCTAATGAAAGCACGTCCTGTTCACGGCCACACACGACCACCCGCTCGAGTGGGGCTTCCACCAACAGTCCTGTTCGCTTCCCATTATCCTTGTCCACAATGGGTTGAACCGGCGCCCCATCGGTCCCGGTCACAGCTTTGCTCGCCACATGGGCCACTAGATCATCGAAGACAAGGCTGCTGACTCCCATATGCCTACCTCCTCGCTTGACACGCTCGACACGCTCGTGACTGAGCCCTCGTCTCCGAGTCGTGCGAGAGCCTAGGAATCGATGCTGGGGAAGTCTTGCTATCGCTGTGGCGGGATATCAGGTGTCTATTCAGGATACGGCCGTCGCACATCCTCGACCCTGCCGTCCGAGACCATGGAACCCCGTCACCGCGCGCCGGAACCGGGTTCACTCGCTTGACAACAAGAACCTACAGGACAAAGGGCCAACGAATCTCTCGTCCTAGGGATCTAGGCTGCCTATAACAAAGCGGAATAGGGATGTCAAGAAAAAAGTACTATATACGGGACAGTCAGCTCTCTGTACCTTCAATATGTTGTGTATTGTCTGGAGATAACCGGTGGATTTCCTCTGGAGAGACTGGTGGCTAAAAAAAGAGCCGTCGATGCTAGTGACAGCACTGACGGCTATCCAGGTTTTGACTTCGTGCCCCCACTCCCTTGCCGGGACTGGGTACGGGAAACGAAGTTATTTCGTCTTTTTCACGAACGCTTTGTAAATCCGTTTCGTCTGGTCGGTCTCCTCCTCTAACGCCACCATTTCGTGGCCGGTCGTCTGGCACCAAGCAGGCATATCCTTTTTAATCCCTTCATCATCCGACAGCACTTCGAGCACCTGGCCCAATGCCAGCTCTTTGATCTTCTTGGAGGTCATAATAATCGGCATCGGGCAAAAATACCCAAGCGTATCGAGCGTGACGTCAGACTGTATCATGCATTGCTCCCTCACAGGGGCAGTCATCCACGCAGCAGGTCTGAATCAGATGAACAGGTTCACGCTGCCCTGCTTCGCCTCAGCCAAGTAGGTCGTCACTCCGGCTAATTGGTCGACGCCCTCGATCAGTGTATCCTTGGAAATTCCCATCAGCCCCATCGTGGTGGTGCAGGCGATAAACCGCACACCCAGGTCTTGAGCTGTGGACATCAGTTCGGCCACGCCGGGCATCCGATTGGACCGCATCACCCGCTTCATCATTCGGGTACCCAGTCCCCAGAAGTGGAATCGCGACAGGGGGAGGTCATCCGCCCCACCTTTATTGAGTTGGCCGAACATGCGGCGTAACCAGTCTTTTGCCGAACTGGTGGCGCCCTTTCGACGTATGACGTTGAGTCCCCAAAACGTGAAGAACATGGTGACCTGCATGCCCATGGCAGCCGCGCCCGTGGCGATGATAAAGGCGGCCATGACCCGGTCCATGTCTCCGCTCAATACGACGATCGTGACCCCCTCTGGCTTCGTTTCCTGCAGCTCGGCCAGGGTCGTGGCCGGCTCGAGTTTGGCGACAGTCATGGCTTCACCTCAGTGGCTTAGGCAACCTAGAAACGCGCGTCTTTAACCCCTTCTATTCCAGCCCAAATACGGAAATTCACTATAGTATGTGGTTGTTTTCGTTGTCAAGGCGAGTCATGGAGTACAAATTTGGTCCACATTTTGCTAGGCAGCTTGCGCAAATCCTGACCTTTGCATACTCTTGTACTGGAGCAGTCGAAAAAGGAGTCGTTATGGCAGAACGCTTAATCTGGTTCCTCTTCCCGCGTATAGTGCTCGCCAGTCTCATCCTGACATTTGGCTTGTGGGGCTTGAGCCAAGCTGATCCCCACCGGACCGTTACGGTCCCGGCGCTCGCTGTGAGCCTGAATGGCGGGCACGAGCACGGCGGCGTTCACTACATCGCCATTCAGATCGATCGGGATCCGCAGCAACGTGGGCCTACCATCCTGTTCAACGAGTTGTCTCGCGGATCGGCTGTGGGTCAAGACTGGAAGGACGGGGTTCACCGGGCCGTCGCGGCGGCGGCGGCTGAACTTGGTGAGGACCAACGGAACTGGACCGTCACCATTAAGAACAGCACCTATAGCAGCGTCACCCACGGATCAAGCGCCAGTAGCGCCGTGGCAGTAGGAATCATGGCGGCTTGGCGCGGCGACCGCCTTTATTCCGATGTTGTGCTGACTGGAGAGATTACCCCAGCCGGCCAGATCCTCGAAGTTGGTGGACTTCGAGGTAAGATGGAAGGGGCCGCCAAGGGTCACATGCATACCCTGCTCATCCCCAAAGGCGAAGCTAGCGCTGTGGACTTTGACCTCTACAAGCTTGCGAAGGAGATCCAGATCAAGGTGATCGAGGTGAAGTCCCTGCGAGAGGCGTATGTGCACATGACGGGCAAGAAGCCTTGAGCCTCGTAGGTTAGGACAGCTGGCTATCAACCAGCAGGCTGATCGCACGCCGGATCTGATCCCGCGTCCCCAGCAACACCACAACATCCCCCAACTCCAACCGCACCTTCTGCGACGGGTTCGATTGCGTGACCCCATTTCTTGTATGGGCAATGATTGAGGCTCCGGTTCGGGGGCGAACGGCTACCTCCGCCATGGTTCTCCCGACCGCGGGAGAGTCCTGGTCAATGCGACAGGTCTCTACCTCCGCATCCGCCAGTGTTCCACCCCTCAAGTGATGGGCTAACTCCGGCAGCGCGCTCCGGCGCAACAAGGCATACCCCTCTCGACGCACCTGATCAGCCTTGTTGACGATGACCTCCTGCGGCATCTTGTAGGTGCGAAGCACCAACGCGAAGATCTCAATGGAAGTTTCGAACTCCTCAGGAACAACCTCGTCAGCTCCCAGTTGATGCAGCTCATCCAGTTCCCTTAAATACCGCGTCCGCACGATGATGTGGAGATCAGGATTCAATCCTCTGGCGATTTGAACCGTGCGCCGGGTGGAGAACGGGTCCGATATGGCCATGACAAGGACGCGGGCGTCTTCAATCCGGAGTTGGCGGAGCACCCTCGGATTTGTCGCATCGCCGTAGTACATCTTGGCTCCGCTGAGCGCTTCACGTCGCACCGTCTCGCCATCCAGATCGAGTGCCACGTAAGGGATTTCTGTCTCTTGAAGGACCCGGACCAGGTTGCGACCGTTCAGGCCGTAACCAACCACAATGACGTGATCCTTGATCTGGAGATGTTGGGTCATCCCACTGATCGCGTTGGCCGCCGTCCGCCCGGGAAACCAATGATGCAGCCGCTGCAGGGCCTCGGTCCGTCGAGCGATGTGCGGTGACCATTGCATGAGAAATGGCGTGACGATCATCGTCAGCACCGATACGGCTAAAAAGAGCTGGTAGGGCTCGCCTGTTAGGAGCCCGGTTTTCTGTCCTTCCAGGGCCAGAATGAAACTGAATTCGCCGACCTGTGCAAGCGCAACGCCGGCCAGCACCCCGGACCGGGGAGGATGTCCAACCGTCAAGACCGAGCCCGCAGCTGTCGCGAACTTGCCCACGATGACCACAGCTACTAGTCCGAGAATCAAGAGTGGATGCGTAAGGACCACGCGGACATCCATCAGCATCCCGATGGACACGAAGAACAGACTGTTAAAGCTATCTCGGAATGGGAGCACGTCGGCGATGGCCTGGTGGCTGTACTCCGATTCGGAGATCACCAACCCTGCCAGGAAAGCTCCCAGTGCGAGCGACAGGCCGCTCAAGGAGGTAAGCCAAGCAATGCCAAGACACAGAACAATGGTGGTTAATAGGAACAGCTCCCGGCTCCGACTTCTCACGATCTGATCCAGGAGCTTAGGGACGAGAAACCAGGCCGCCCCAACGATCACCGCGACCAGAGCCAGGGACCTGGCCAGCTCCAACAGCATCTC
>JBHICF010000095.1:0-7403 GCA_046759485.1 Nitrospiraceae bacterium | reverse complement strand
ACGTCTTGGCCGCTTGTAGCAGCACGACGACGGAGGAGATGGTTCTACAGCCATGAGTGTCAATGAGATCTTTGTCCCGGCGACCCTGGTTGGCCTACGCACCATTGATCCCGGCGAGATCAGAACGGTCGCTTTCGCGTTGCCCCGAGAGTATTCGGTGAACGGAAAGAGTTATCCACTTCAAGATCAGATGCGACCGGGGAACGCGTTCCTGGCAAAGCCATTCGGCGCGAGGACGGCGAAGGTTCGTCGACGGATGTACACGCGCTCGAACTCCTCGGTGGACTCCAAGCTGACGCTCGAGACCATCATTAACCATACACACGCTGCGAAGGCCGATACCTCCATCTGGTGGCAATCAAAAGAAGTAGAAGCGTTGCAACGTGAAGGCGGAACGGTCGACATCCGGGTCGCCTGGAGTCAAGACCGCACACATCTGCTTGTGTACGAGAACAGCCTCGACTGCAAACCCGCCAACCTCCGCCTAGAGCCCGATGACCAGTGGCCACACATGCGCTTTCTGGCGATCGCCTTGTCGACAGGGATTACCCCGTTTCTCGCACACGTGCGGTACATGGCCACCTTCAATTTCGGCCGCACGCCAAACCACCCCGGCTGCCGCTACACATTGATTGCGAGCCATCGGAATCACAGGCAACTGATGGAACACGAGGAATTACTGGCGCTCGAGCGACAATTTCCGGATCATTTCAGGTACTTTCCAGTGCTCACTCGGGAGTGGCCCACCGGCTGGCCGTACGGGAAGGGCAGGATTGTACGCGTCAAAGAAGGAACGGACGACGATCCACAGATTGATGTAGGTCCCCTGCTGGAGATCATACCTGACGTGGAACAGTGTCACGTACGGATGTGTGGAAATGCCATCGCTCGGAATCAGCTCCTCAAAGGGCTGGAGCAGAATGGGATCGAGCCACCCAGTTTCAGATCCGAGGTCTGGTGAGTTCGCGGCATAGTCGCAAGGGTGGGGCTGTGATGCGCTTAGCCATCTCGCTTCTTCTGGAACACCTCTGTCAGCCAGGTGGTGAATCGTGAGAATTCTGGCGCATTGGGGGCCAGCGAAACCTCGCCTTCTGTGATCCCCTGTCTCAGCGCCCATTCCACTGCGTACTTCGTGATCGCGTTAAGGTCACAGTCGAAGCGGTTCAGATCGCGTATCGCTTGCCCCGTGACGAGCACCCAGATTTTTAAACCTGACTGGTCATAGGTGCACGTGCTGCAGTAAGCGTCTTGCTCCGGGAGCAGCGCTTGCTCAATGATTGTCACTTGATGCATACGTCACCGGGAACGACTCGATGGATGTGATCTCGGCAAACGTCAAGGCCCCTGCTCATCCCCAAGGTCAGTGGCCACTGAAACGCAGGGACTGATGCGGTCGCCATGAGAGCCGTCAAATTGCTCATCATGACCTCGCTGCTTGTCGGCTTGCCCCCCATTGGAATCGCCCTCGCCGGTAAGCCCCTGGCGCGCTACCTGGAATTTCCACCGCTCACGCACTACGTCGAGCACGCATCCTTCTCATGGACAGCGTTCGTGTTGCTCACCACGCTTGTGCTTGCTATCTTCGCACCTCTCACGGTCAGGATTGTCTCCGCCCCACACACACCACGTGTCCACGACCGTGGAGCGCGTCGTTTCCCCTGGTGGGGATGGTTCGGGGTCGGCGTCATGGCCCTGGCCTGGGTATTCGCATGGACGCGGTTTTCCTGGTTCCGACCGCTGCAGCCATTCACGTTCACTCCGCTCTGGGTCGGCTACATCCTGATCATGAATGCCCTCACCTTCCAGCGCAGTGGCGGCTGTCTGATGCTGGATCGGGCGCAGTACTTCTGGACCTTGTTTCCATTGAGTGCGGCCTTCTGGTGGTTCTTCGAATACCTGAATCGGTTTGTCCAGAACTGGTACTACATCGGAGGCACAGATTTTGGTCCTCTTGAGTACTTCTTGCGAGCTACGTTGCCATTCTCCACTGTTCTTCCCGCGGTACTCAGCACGAGCGAGTGGTTGACCACTTACCCTCGGATGAGCCAAGCGCTCAGGAACGCATGGCCCCTTCGGATGACTCATCCAAGGGTCGTCAGCTGGTCAGTGCTTTTTCTTGCAGGCGCTGGCCTCATGGGCATCGGGATCTGGCCGGACTACCTATTCCCCCTACTGTGGATCTCACCGCTACTGATCATCACATCACTCCAGGCCATAGTCGGAGAAGAGACAATCTTCTCCGGCATTCGGCAAGGGGACTGGCGCGCGATCGGGATACCGGCGCTGGCCGGCTTAGTTTGCGGTTTCTTTTGGGAAATGTGGAATTCACGAAGCTTTGCACACTGGGAGTATGCTGTCCCCTTTGTAGATCGCTGGCATCTCTTTGAAATGCCGCTGCTCGGATACGCAGGCTACTTGCCGTTCGGGCTCGAATGCCTGGTCATCGCCAATTTCCTGTCCGGCGCCAGATACGGCCGAGCCTTTGGCGGCCCGCAGGGCGGGTAGGCCCGTGAGCCTCACCGAAGCTAACAGGCACCCTTGTCGTCTTACTCAGGGACCTCAGCCGAGCTCCCCAATGATCTTACGGTATTCCGTCTCAGGATAGGCTTTGAGTGTTGTGGTTCGAACATTTCCGGCTGAGCCCGTCTTGAGGAGAAATTTTGCTAGGACCTCCTCATTGGGGACGTCAAGAACGAGAATGGCGTCAAAAGCTCCTTGTGTCATGTAAAAGGCTTTCACTTCTCCGCCAAGTTTCTTCATTGCCTGCTTTGCCGTGTCAAGGCGCTTGGGCGAATCTTGTATATTTCGAATTCCTTGATCAGTCCAATTGATGAGTGAGATATAAGTCGCCATAGCCGACCTCCCTGTTGTGTGTGAGATGTTCCCCTGCAGGCATCCGCTCGTGAGACGCATCCTGGTGCTCGGGTTCACTACCAGGTCCTGTTAGCACGAGCTTCCCCGCCCAAATGATGGCCGTGAGGGGCTGGATGACAAGAAGGCTAGGCCCTCCGTTAGGGCGTGTCAAGGGCAGGTTGGGCGAAGAGCGGCTGATCAGACCTAGGGAGGAGGTTCAGCTTCGCGCAGGTCAGGGCTGTGATGGCACCACACCGAGGTTGGCCTTGACGGTTGTGTGGGCACGAGCTCGGGGCGAATTTAATCAATCCGGACAATTACACGTGGGCCAGGCCTATCTCCTTACGACCGTCGGAAACCCACCAAGGAGCTACTCTCGGGCGGACAAATCGGGGCGAGCAAACGGCCTCATGTCTTGAAGGTAACCGTCTCGATCGGCGTCGAGAAGGAACTGATACGCAGTGGCTCGAAAGGCATCATCAGGACCGTGCGTGAAGGCGTTCACCCACACAAACGGCAAGAGGACAAACCATATCGCCTCTTTCCTGCTGGTCTCGTACCAGTAACTCTTCCGCAGTGCCATATCAACATACAGGTCATAACGGACGACATGTCCGGAGGACTCACTATAGGAAGGGAGGAGGGTCGCTGAAGCCTGGGACAGGGACAGGAAGAATTCGCCTAGCTCAGAGCGCGGCCGATACTCGACACTGACCGAACAGTAGACACCTTTTGCGGGCGGGATCGACGTGGCAATCGTTCTGCGAAACATCCCGGTCTCCGCGAAGACGCGTCGCAACTCGTCGTAGTCTTCAGGCCCGCTCGGGAAGTCATACAAGAAGTCTGTTCTCGCTTTGTATTTGGCCTGCTTGAAGTACGTGACGGGTTCGACCCGATAGTACAGGGTGAGATCTTTCCGCGGAAGAGGCTCGGACTGGAGATCAACGGCAGGAAAGTCCCGGTGGGTTACGATACAGGACGCGAATGTAAGCGCGCAGCCTAGCAACCCGACCAGCCTGTACAGCATCTTGCCTCCAGTGACCCAAGTAGAAGGCTCGCACGGTAATTCTACTAGATTATGGCTTGTTGGGGTAACTCAGGTGAAGTACTGAAATGAGTTTGTCCATTCATCAAGTAGGCAGTCCCTCACGGCTATACGCCCGATATCTCCGACACCCTCGGGAACGTGCCGTCAGAGGCTCGAGAGGAGCCATGAGGGCTGCCCGCGCTACCGCTCTCAGCAAGACGTCTGCGCCGACGCCGGTCCAACCACCATGCTACGAGGGGGAGCACAAGGACTGACCCGGGCAAGATGAGGATTATGAAGTACGAACTCACTGCGGAAAGTCTTTTGAAGTGGGTGTAGAGCTGAGTCAAATCTT
The DNA here is from genome assembly GCA_046759485.1 of Nitrospiraceae bacterium. GTDB lineage: Bacteria > Nitrospirota > Nitrospiria > Nitrospirales > Nitrospiraceae > JBHICF01. The sequence goes on along the minus strand of JBHICF010000095.1, from coordinate 3,168 downwards.
GACGTGTCCACGGTTGACCATTCCGTGGCTTCATGAGTAACGGCATCAACCCTTGGATCCCGAGGATTTCAGCCAGAAGCCGTTTTCGTAGACCATTCAGTGGTACCCCCAGGACTGTGAAGAGCAACAGGAAGAGCCGGTTGAGCTGCCTGAGGAATGGACTTTCTCTAATCTGGCTCACGACCACCTCGTGGTTTCCGGCCCAACGTCTCAGAAAACGGCGCGCACAGCCCCCGCGGGGATATCTGGACGGTAGCAGGAACTGACCGCGGAGCTGTCTGTGTGTGCTGCTGGCTATCTGGTGCTCTTCGTAGTGCGAACTGGGAGGGAGCGGTGCGGGAAGAGTGGGTCAACGGCGCTTCTTGCTCTTCCACTCGCGTGCGAGCCTCTCTGCCTGAGAAATCTCTCCGATCGACATTTCTTTGTCCAGACTCTCTCGATGCAGACGTGCAAAACGATGCCCCTTAGCCGCTGCAAGGCTCAACCATACGTGTGCCCGAACATAGTTCCGTTTCATACCAATACCCTCTGAGTACATCAGCCCAAGTTTGTACTGGGCATCGGCGTTCCCCTGTTCGGCCTTGGCGTGATAATGGCGTATGATATCCAGGAAGCTCAGCACCTTCCCGTCTTTTCCGACTCTGCCGGCCTGATCTGGTTTTGACAAGGCAACGTCAACAGTCTCTGGAGAAATATCGTACGCGTCTCTCGTCACTAAATCGACACCCAAGCCTATGCCCCCGGTGAGAATGTTACCCCACAGCCAACCGTCTGCTGATTCTGATAAGGTCATTTCTATTGGGTCATATCCGTCTCTCTCGATGGTGAGCACAAAATCCCCTTGGCCCCGAGGGATTTGGACTGTGGCCGGAGAGATGTATGTCTTCCCAGCGACGCGGAGAATCGCACCCGGCGGGGTCGTGTAGACGGGGACCCCCACGGTGTCTGAGTTCATCATGGTGGCGCATCCGGTGATCACCCCCGTGAGGACCAAGAGTAGACCCACAAGCGCCCCTGTTATGGCGTTTTGCATGACCTGCCTCCGCGAGTTTCTGTCTGGAAGGGCACTGTCGCCGTGGAACAACTGGCACAAGCACAGAGAGCTCTGCTGACGCTCACTACCTAGCCAACTTAAGTCTAGCAGAGGGGGACGAGAGCGCAAAAAGTCCTAACCCCTTGGGTTCATATGGAAAAGAAGTTAGGACCAGCTGACAGCGAGAAGAATCGTGGTGAGTTGTATAGGCGCCTGACTACGGTGGAGCCCGGTAGGCCCAGAATAGACGCTGGCCAATCCTTAGGATCCTACGTAGGTATCAATGAGTTCCAGGTGGCGAGTGGGAAGGGGTAAGAATTCGACCGCGAGATACCAGTGATCCTTGGCATGACCTATGCGTCCAATCTTTCCAGGCAACTCGAGCCTTATCCGTTTCTTGTTATCCAAAACAAGGGAGACCTGTATCACTTCCCCTTTTGTCAGATTCTTGATGGGCTCCGTCGAGAGCCATAGACCCTTCCTGGAGATATTTAGGATCGTACAAAACACCCGGATCTTGCGCGGATCCGTTGCCCGAACAAGACTGCCCGCGAGAGTGACAAGCTTTCGGTGACCTCCGCGCATACCCACGAGTCGGACGTTCCACAGCACTCCGCAAGGGCACTTGTGCCTAAAGGGGTTAGGACGTGATGGGGGAATGTCCGCTGTGCGAAATCTCTGTGTTCTGTTGCAGCGCAGACAGCAAATAGAATAGGTGCGGTGATGCGAGATGTAGGCCTCGAGAATCTGCTCTCTCATCTTCCAGCCTTTCCATCAATGATTGATCACTCCTATATGTATATACCATAGAGGCTCCTCTTCCACAAAAACCAGTGGAAATCATGATGACTTGGAGCATGGCCGACCCTCCGGGAGGGGGCAGGGAAAGGCGACAGGGAAGAGGGTGAGCGCACAGGTCGATCTACAACAAGAGCCCCATGCCCCGGGCATGAGGCTCCCGATTGAAAGGCCATTCATTCATACTTATCAATTTATGGGAACAGGGCCCTCGCGAGGGGGCAGTGTGCCGCCAAGGATCCCATCTTCGGGCTCCATGAGGACCACCACAATGTAGTGCCCCACCTACTCTGGTTGAAGGCGTTTGTCCATTTCGTTGCGCAGGAAGACAATCGTGCTGATAATCTCCTCTGCTTCCCGATCGGTCATCACGAGGGATATTTTGCCCATCGCATTTCTGATCACTTGGAATTTGTCGCGAAGGTCTTGAGGGAGATCGTCAGGATGGATGGCAATGAGGTCGTATAATCCACGTTGCATCCGATACTGCACGGTTCCCTCGCGGTCGTTCAGGCTGTACACCGCCGTTGTCAGCTTGTCCAAGACCCACAGCTGCTTGTCTTGTACTGGGCTAAGCGAGAAGGAAGAACGCTCTCCTTCGTTGTCTGCTTCTGGGTCCTTGTGGTGGTCGGTCATGGCGTCCTAGAAGACATGGATGAGTGCGTCATCGTCCGACCTAGGCTCGGATCCGCCCGGCCGGTTAGGGCCATTCTATCATGCCAATCGAAACCACTTATAGGTGCGGTAGAGTGCATACCAAAAGGCCACAGAAAGCAGCCAAGAAACCCAAGTGCTACACACCTGTGGTGTGACGCCGAGCGACTGAGCGAGACTCTTGAACGAGAGGAGAAAGACCACCGCCGTATCACCAGGATAACCCAGGAGATGGTTCATCCAAGCAAGCACGTCGCTAGCCGTGAAATTGCCGTCACGGTTCATGTCAAGTGCAAGCGAGGTCCGCGTACGACACATAGGCCAGTCCCGATTGTCCCCGACTCTACCCCGGTTTCACTCCCCCGGTGGCGACCCTATCATCATGTACAAAACAGGCTGCGTCTGCCTTACTTGTGACCACGTCCTCGGTGATGTTCCCCTCCCATCTCATGCTTTTTGTAGCCATGCATGGTCCTCATCTTTTCCTGCTGTTCCGGGGTCAACACAGCCTTCGCCTCCCGACGGGCTTTGATCGAGGCCACGCGCAGGTCAGCCTTGAGGCCATAGACTGTTTTGACAGCGGCCTCAATCTGAGCCATGGCCGAGTGGTCGTTGTGCAGGAGGGCGTGCCGATCGCCTGTTGCGAAGTCATCGAAGCGCTTCCGAATGGCGGCGATGCCTTG
>JBHICF010000094.1:0-7657 GCA_046759485.1 Nitrospiraceae bacterium | reverse complement strand
GACATTCGATACCTAGACCCCTAAGACTCCCTGATGGTGCGCGATGTTCTGGAAGGCCCTGGCCGACCTTATTGTAGTGCTACACTTGTGTTGGATCCTCTTTATCATCTTTGGTGCCTTGCTGGGCAGACGGATCCAGTGGGTCAAATGGTTGCACATCGGGGCGCTCATTTTTAGCGTCTGCCTGCAGGTGTTCCAGTGGACATGTCCTCTCACTTGGTTGGAAGTCTGGCTGCGCCAGCAGCACGCTCCGGGGTTAGGGTATACGGGAGACTTTCTGGCTCACTACGCGGAACGGCTCGTGTATCTCCAGGCCCCGCCGGACCTGGTCTTAGGAGTGACACTGGTGATCATTGGTCTGACGACCTGGGCCTACTGGCCGCAGAGCTCGAGAGCGTAGTGCCCACAAATCAGGGGAAGTTCAATGACGTGAGACCTCTGAAACGGTGTGAGCGGCAGTCTTCAACTATGACACGAGTAGGAAACCGAACCCAGATGCAACCCAAACGGACCATGGGGATTCTCGCTGTGGTGCTGCTGGTCCAGTTCCTCGTGGTTTTGGATACGGGGCTCGCGACAACGTATTACTCGTACGAGGATGAGAAGGGCACGGTGATGGTGACGGACAAGTTGGTGAAAGTCCCACCCAAGTATCGTGCCCGCGCGAAGCAAATCCATATCCCAGGATCGCGAAATACGAAAACGAGGGTGCTGGATGATATCAGGAATGTGCCGGATATCGCGCAGTCCAAAGTGGAAGAAATGGGGTATAAGCTGTTCGAGCTCCTGCCCGAGACGATCATTCCTGGCTTGACCGCCTACCAGTCTGTGGTGCTGATCCTAGGCTTCCTTGCTGGAGTAGGCTCGTTTGCCACCATGAGTCTGACCCACAATATTTCCGTCCGCCTGGCCATGAAATGGCTCTTGTTTCTAGTCCTGGTGGTGACCACCTATTTAATGTATTTCTCTGAGCTAGGTGCGAAGTTTCAACCAGCTACGATACAGGCAGGTTCCGGTGGGAATGTCGGGATGATGGAGCGGGTACGGAGCAAGGTAGTGGATGTGGAAGCGGAGCAGCGAGAACGGGCCTCTCAACTCGACCGGATGGTCGATCCTTAGCGTGAGACTGCCGGCAGGAACAATCCGGTTCAATCTTCGTACTTGGGGACGGGGATGGTTTTCGTGGGCGGCGGCGGCGGCGGCGGAAGAAGAGTGAACTCTTTTGAGTAAGGGTTCAACATAGGTTCATGGGTCAACCGCTGGCGTTTCTTCACCAACTGAATACTTTGCGCACTGATCTCTAACCGATCAATTGGCTCTTCGACGGTCAGGAAATCCGGCAAACCCTCCAGGCTGAACAACTGGAAGGCCAGCGACCAGTCAAAGCGTTCCTTCCCTCGCTCTTTCACGATCGCCCTGGCTTCCGCGGAAGGCTCACCCTCAAATAAGAGAATCCAGACATTAGATCGGAAGGCTGGTGCACTTGGCTCCGTGGAGGGACGGAATTCAGGTACAACTGAAGGCACCAGCTTGAGGGGCACAGGCGGTGAAAACTCAACTTCTACTAAGTAGACGTACAACGTGGGATAGTCTGCAGGATCATTCGGGTCCGCGAGGTAACGAAAGGAGTATCGAATGTTGACCCCATTGCGCTTGTAGTTGTAGACGTCTTCTCCGTATTGAGGAGAGATCAGCTTCTTGTAGTACTGTTCCCAATCGTCGTACGTGTAATACCGGAATACGCGCAATGCCGATTTCCGGTCACGTACGGCATGGGGCGTGCCAACTTTCGTACGCAATGCGTTCTGGCTTAAGCCGAGGTAGCCATCCTCGAAATACGGACCGCCCGATTGCAATTCGGCCATCGCCCATGGGACGGGGCACGCGCACCAGGAACAAAGTAGGAGGATAGCAAACCCACGAGTCACGGGAAATCTCCTGCCTCTTAAACTCATCCTATTCGCCACAGAATACCAAAGTCAATAATCCGGTGCGGGCGTTCTCTTGCGTGGTCAGCGATGTTCCAGTATGATGACCGAAACGTAGTTTCCCCCATTGGTATCCAGTCGAAAGATAGGCAGATAGGTAGCCCTCGGTCCACGACAGAGCGAGGGTTGGGATGTCATTTCCTGTGACTCGGTAACTGACATTGGATATGAAGCAGAGCCCAACACAGCCGACCTCATTACACGAATTGCTCAGTCGCCGCATTGCGATCCTCGATGGAGCAATGGGGACGATGATTCAGGCACACAAGCTTGATGAGTCTGGGTTTCGGGGCCGACAGTTCGCCAGCCACTCGTGTGACCTCAAAGGAAACAACGATCTCCTCTGCATTACACAGCCGGAGATCGTCGAATCGATTCACCGTCAGTACCTCCTGGCTGGAGCCGACATCGTCGAAACGAACACGTTCAACTCCACCAAGATCTCGCTGGCGGATTACAAGTTAGAGCACGTGGCGTATGACCTGAACCTGGCTGGCGCGAGGGTCGCTCGCAAGGCGGTTGATTCCATAAATGAGAAGGATCCGATTCATCCGCGTTTCGTGGCGGGCGCGATAGGTCCTACGAACCGCACCGCTTCAATGTCCCCCGATGTTAACAACCCTGCTTTCAGGGCGGTGACTTTCGATGAGCTGGTGGAAGCCTATGCTGAGCAGGTCCGCGGGTTAGTGGATGGGGGAGCGGATCTTCTTCTGGCCGAGACGGTTTTTGACACGCTGAACCTCAAGGCCGCCCTGGTTGCCATTGACCGTCATTTTGACAAGCAGGGCCAGCAGCTACCCGTGATGATCTCGGTTACGATCACGGACCGAAGCGGACGCACGCTCTCTGGGCAAACCATCGAGGCATTCTGGAACTCCATTTCCCATATGCCACTGTTGAGCGTGGGGATCAATTGTGCGCTTGGCGCCAAGCAGATGCGTCCCTACATCGAGGAGCTGTCGGAGCTCGCCCCGGTCTTCATCAGTTGCTATCCCAATGCGGGTTTGCCCAATGCCTTTGGTGGTTTTGATGAGACCCCGGAGATCATGGCTGGCGATCTCCAGGAGTTTGCGCGGAGCGGTTGGCTCAATATTGTTGGAGGATGTTGCGGGACGACACCAAGCCACATCAAAGCCATCGCCGAAGCGGTACGTGGCTGCCCGCCACACGTGCGTGCTACCGCTGCCCCGCTCACCCGGTTGAGCGGGCTAGAGCCCATGACCTTCCGTCCGGACAGCAACCTTGTGAACGTCGGTGAGCGGACGAACATCACCGGTTCACCCGCTTTCTCCAAGTCCATCCTGGCTGATGATTATGAGGCGGGGTTGACCATTGCTCGTCAGCAAGTGGATGGTGGCGCACAGATCCTCGACGTGAACGTGGATGAAGGCATGTTGGATTCAGAGGTCGCGATGGTCAAGTTTCTGAATCTCATCGCCTCAGAGCCTGACATCGCTCGGGTCCCCATCATGATTGACAGTTCCAACTGGAAGGTCATCGAGGCGGGCCTCAAGTGCGTGCAAGGCAAGGCCGTCGTGAACTCTATCAGCTTGAAGGAAGGCGAAGCGGCCTTCAAGGAGCACGCGAAGCTGGTGAGGCAGTATGGGGCTGCAGCCGTGGTCATGGCATTTGATGAAACCGGCCAGGCCGATACGATCGAACGGAAGGTTGAGATCTGTACGCGCGCGTACCACATTCTGACAAAAGAGATCGGCTTTCCACCGCAGGACATTATCTTCGATCCCAATATTCTGACGGTGGCAACCGGGATGGAGGAGCACAACAGCTATGCCGTAAATTTCATTGAGGCCACGCGTCAGATCAAAGCGACCCTTCCACTCTGCAAGATCAGCGGAGGGGTCAGCAATATCTCCTTTTCGTTCCGTGGCAATAATGCCGTGCGCGAGGCCATGCATAGCGCCTTCCTGTACCATGCCATCCAAGCGGGATTGGACATGGGCATCGTCAATGCCGGCCAGTTGGGGGTCTACGAAGAGATTCCGAAAGAGTTGCTGGAGCTCGTGGAAGACGTGCTCCTGAACCGACGTCCCGATGCGACTGAGCGCTTGGTGGCGTTCGCCGATTCCGTAAAACAGCGTGGAAAAGTAGCGGTGAAGGATGATGCGTGGCGGCATGGAACCGTCGAAGAACGCCTCTCCCATGCACTTGTGCGGGGGATCGCGGACTATATCGAGGCGGATGTTGAAGAAGCGCGCCAGAAGGTCCCACGGCCCTTGCAGGTCATCGAGGGTCCCTTGATGGCAGGCATGAACGTTGTGGGAGATCTTTTCGGCTCCGGCAAGATGTTTCTGCCGCAGGTCGTCAAGAGTGCTCGCGTCATGAAAAAAGCGGTCGCCTATCTCCTCCCCTTCATGGAGGAGGACAAGCAAGCTTTGGGCGATTTGAGATCGCAGGGCACGGTTCTGCTCGCCACTGTAAAGGGAGATGTCCACGACATTGGTAAAAACATCGTGGGCGTCGTGCTGGGGTGCAACAATTATGAGGTCATCGATCTCGGGGTCATGGTCCCCAGTGACACGATCCTCAAGACCGCCCGCGAGAAGAACGTGAACATGGTGGGATTGAGCGGCCTGATCACGCCGTCCCTTGATGAGATGGTGCACGTGGCCAGAGAGCTGACGCGCGAAGGCTTTCAGGTCCCCCTACTCATCGGCGGGGCAACCACCAGTAAAGCGCATACAGCGGTCAAGATTGCGCCAGCCTACGAGCGGCCCGTGGTCCATGTGTTGGACGCGTCGCGTGCGGTCGGTGTGGTCGGTCAGTTGATGAGCCCCGATCAGCAGTCGGAGTTCGCAGGGAAAGTTCGACAGGATCAAGAGCACATCAGAGAAGTGCATCATGGGAAGCAGCCACTCAAACCGTTACTAAACTTAGCCGAGGCTCGCGCGCGGAAACTGGCGTCCGATTGGAAGACGGTTGATCTCCCTAAGCCATCGTTCCTCGGTGCGCGGGTCATGGACCGATTTCCACTCGATCAGATTGTTCCGTTTATTGATTGGTCCCCGTTCTTTCATACCTGGGAACTTCGTGGGCACTATCCGCAGATCCTCGACGATCCCAGGGTCGGCAGCCGGGCCACCGAGCTGTTTCAGGATGCACAGAAATTGTTAAAGGAAATCGTGGGAGGCGAGCTTTTGACCGCACGTGGGGTCTACGGCTTCTTCCCCGCGAACAGCGTCGGAGATGACATCGAACTTTACACAGATGCGTCACGGAAAAAAGTGCTGACCACGCTACATACGTTGCGGCAGCAATCGGAAAAACCGGAGGGACAACACAATCAGGCTCTTGCTGATCTCATTGCTCCTAAATCTACCGCCTTGGCCGATCACCTCGGTGCCTTTGCTGTCACCAGCGGTATCGGGGTCGAGGCCCTGTGTGCCAAATTTGAAAAGGATCATGACGATTATAACTCCATCATGACGAAGGCCCTGGCCGATCGCTTGGCGGAAGCGTTCACAGAACTATTACACAGACAGGCGCGTCAGGATTGGGGGTACGGGCGGAAGGAAGAACTCGATTACGAAGGGCTGATCCGTGAGCGTTATCGGGGGATCCGTCCGGCGCCGGGGTACCCGGCCAGTCCGGACCATACGGAAAAACGACTCTTGTTCGACCTCCTTCAGGTGGAGAAGAACGCTGGTATCCAGCTCACCGAGAATTTTGCCATGTATCCGGCCAGCTCAGTCAGCGGCTTTTACTTTGCCCATCCCCACGCGAAATACTTTTCGGTCGGCAAGATCGGCCGGGACCAAGTGCTGGACTACGCGCAACGCAAGCAGATGGATGTGAGGCAGGTTGAGCGGTGGTTAAGCCCTAACCTGAACTACGATCCTGAGGCGCCGTCCACCTAGACAGGCGCCCGTTCTCAAGATCAATTGGATAGGGATTGCGGGTTGCTCTACGCGTTGACGGTCTCGACCTCAGCCTGTGAGCGAGCCCTTGCGCTCGTGAGGGCGGTGACAATCCATCCGTACCGCTCTTCAGCCCAAGTGTTGAAGGCTTCTGAATCGGGGAACACAAGATCCCACGCTCGGGTCCCATCCAGAAGCAGCAGCTCATGCGGTTGGTTGTGCCCGGGGAAATATACCACCAGGACCGCCGAGTTGCCGATCAGGCTGATATCGGTAAAAATGTGGATCATCGACGCTTCGGGCATATCCACTGCGCGCGTCGCTGCTTCGACGAGCGGACTGTACACGCGGTGGAGAAAAGTTGAGATCGACTCGTAAGGGGCCTTCGACTCGTGGAGATGGTGATTAGGGCCTTCACCGAAGAGATTGTCGGTCAAATACTTGTTCGCTTCCCAAGTTGGCATCGCACCAGAGGAAACCAGTGATTCACAGAGATACCCGATCCAGTTCCGAGCGACGACAGACGACATCATGGCACGTACTCCTTTCGGCTCGTGTGAGCAAATTGACGTTCAGTGGCTGAGTGACCGGAAGTTGAACCTGGCAGGAAGATCCTGAGGACTTACCGGCACAAACGGGGGATATTATAAGAGATACGTAGCCTAGCTGTCAACGGACTGACCTGCTGGACTTCGTAACCCAGCGTTATTCCTATGCCGTATGTCTTCCCAAATGAGGACCTGTTCGTCGGCGCAATCGGACTCCTGATCGTGGCGCTCCTCATTTACCGCGTCGCCATCGCACGGAGGCGTCGGAGGAACGCCACACGGTCGGACGGTGCGAAATCCTGAATCCACGGTGCACGCAACTGCCCCGTCTCATTGATCTTTCCCGCTCCCGCCCTTATAATCCCAGACCATCATACGCAGGGGAGAATGGCATGACCAAAGGAATGCAACTGCTGCGGCGGGACGGGCGCGGCAAAGACCAGATTAGGCCGGTCAAGTTCACCCGAGACTTTATCAAGCACGCTGAAGGCTCCGTCCTCATCGAAATGGGGAGTACGAAGGTGATTTGCACGGCGTCGGTCGAGGAAAAAGTCCCCCCGTTCCTCAAGGATAAAGGGCGCGGGTGGGTGACGGCGGAATACGCGATGATCCCCCGTGCGACTCAAGAGCGGACCCAGCGTGAGGCAACCAGAGGCAAACAGGGTGGGCGGACACTCGAGATTCAGCGCCTCGTGGGACGCGCACTCCGAGCAGTCACAGACACGGCCGAGATGGGAGAACGAACCATCTGGGTGGACTGTGACGTCATCCAGGCTGACGGAGGGACGCGCACCGCAGCGATCACTGGATCCTTCGTGGCGCTTGCCGATGCGCTCAGTGTCCTCAAGAAGAAGGAATTGATCAAGAAGCGTCCCCTCACTGATTACCTTGCGGCCGTCAGCGTCGGAAAGGTGGGAGGCGAGGTCATGGCGGATCTCGCATACGAAGAAGATTCCCAGGCAGATGTGGACATGAATCTCGTCATGACCGGAAGAGGCCGCTACGTTGAAGTCCAGGGCACCGCCGAGCGGGTGGCATTCGAAAAAAAGGAACTGGATGAGTTCCTGGCGATCGGCTGGACCGCCATTCAGACATTGATTGGGATGCAAAAGGATTTGATAGGAACCCTTGATTGAGCAGGAAATTGGCTTGCTGAAAGAAGTTGTTCTCGCAACGCGTAACCCTGACAAAGGTGCAGAGCTCGCTGCACTGCTCGGCGACCTGGGAATTAGAATTCGAACACTCG
>JBHICF010000093.1:0-7687 GCA_046759485.1 Nitrospiraceae bacterium | reverse complement strand
TTGCCAAGGTGATTGAACACCTGTCGTCACCCACTGAGAAGCGGACGGTCTTCGAATTGGTGCGTGGGGAGGCTCAGCGTGGCCAGGTCTTGAGCGAACTGGATGCCCCCCTCATCCAGGATCTCCTGGCGGACCTCCAGCCGGCTGACGTGGCCTGGATGTTAAAGGATCTCGGCGCGGACGATGTCGCCTACATCCTCGGCGTGCTCCCTGAGGATCAGGCGAAGGAAATCCTCACGCTGATGCGGACGGAAGTCTCGACCGAGATCGCCGACCTGTTGAAATATCCCAAAGACTCCGCAGGCGGCATTATGACCACCAAGTTTTTTTCTCTCTCGGAGGACACGACTGCACAGGAGGCGATCCGGCGACTGCAGCAGGCCACCGATGCCGAGATGGTGTTCTACATTTACGTAACGGACAAAGAAGACCGACTGGTCGGCGTGTTGTCGCTGCGTCAGGTCCTGACCGTGCCACCTGACACGCCCTTGAAGAACATGATGACGCGCGACGTGCTGAGTGTGGCGGTCGACATGGATCAGGAGGAAGTCGCCCGCCAGGTCGCCCGCTACAATTTGCTCGCGATTCCGGTGGTAGAGAAGGACCAAACGCTGGTCGGCATTATCACCGTGGATGACGTGGTGGACGTGATCCGGGAGGAAGCGACCGAGGACATGCTGAAGATGGCTGGCGCGACGGAAGGGGATGTCCTCATGGACTCCTCGAGCATGAAAGCGGCTCGCTTGCGGCTGCCTTGGCTGTTCACCAATCTGCTGGGCAGCCTCGTGGCTGGCGGGATCCTCTGGCACTTTCGTTTTGCGATCCAGGAAGTCGTGGCAATCGTGAGCTTCGTGCCGGTCATCGCGGCCATGGGCGGAAACGTGGGGCTACAGTCGTCCACCCTGATCATCCGTGGACTCGCCACGGGGCGGATCGAGCTCTCGGATGTGCGGAAAATCTTCCTCCGCGAAATTCGTATCGGATTACTGCTCGGAGTCGCATGCGCCCTGCTCATGGTTGTCGTGAGTTGGGTGTGGCACGGCCATGAAATGCTCGTGATGGTGGTTGGGGCCTCGCTCATCCTCGCCTTCTTAGTGTCGACCAGCATGGCAACCATCATGCCGGTGCTCCTGAAACGGGTGGGAGTGGATCCGGCGGTGGCTGCGGGACCGGTCGTCACCACGACGAACGATATCACGGGCATTACGATCTACCTGACTCTGGCGACGGCGCTGTTGGAGTACCTGAAATGACAACGTGACCCGTACAGATCACGAATGACCAGTCATGCGTCCTGCGTAACACATCACCCTTCGTACCCTTGACCAGTCTTATGTCGCTGCTAAAAACGCCGGCCATCACGCTCAAAAGTCGCAGGTGGGGAGAGGCAGACCGTATCGTGACGTTTTACACGCTTCGGTTTGGGAAGCTGCGGGGGGTCGCCAGGGGTGCTCGGCGGCCGAAAAGCCGCTTCGGGAGCGCGCTGGAACCGTTCGTTCACTGCGAGCTCAATCTGTTCGAGAAGCGAGGCGATTCCCTCTATCGCGTCACGCAGGCGGATATCCTTGAAACCTTCGGCAGGTTTCGCGAAGACCTCTCGCTGATGTCCGGGGCCGCGCGGATGACCAATCTCGTGGCTGCCATAACTGCCGAGGTCGATCCAGGTCCAAGGGTCTTCGACACGTTGCTCGAGAGTCTCCGTGCGCTACACACCTCCAGCGATTCGACGCTCACGGTTCTGCTGTACCAGATCAAACTGCTCGGGCTGACTGGCTTCCGGCCAGAAACCGATCATTGCGCTGCCTGTACGGCCACCTTCACGCAGGCCAGCGACGGCATGTTTTCGCCTACGTCTGGCGGCTTGGTCTGTCGCGCCTGTGCGCGTCGCCGTCCTGACCGCTGTCTACCGATGGCAGCCGGCAGTCGGGCCTTTCTCCAGCAAGCCCTGCGGTGGGCGCCCGATGTCGTCACTCGTCTGAAAGCCACCGGGCAGGTCCGCAGTGAACTGGAGGCAGCAATTGACGCCTACGTAACCGTCGTGGCAGGGACACGACTACCACCGGTCAATTTCCTTGTGGCAGAAAGCCAACCCTCGGTGTACAGTTCAAGAGCCTGACCCCAAGGTCTAATGCTCGTGGACCCAGGAACTCCTCACCAATCCACCTATCTCAATCCCTGCTGGACCGCGTTAAGCGCGCTCACCATCGTCACCCAGATCGTAACTGCCGGAGTCATGCCGGCGGTGGCGCAGGAGCCGCATGATTCCGGGGACCCTGGCCGAGCTACCGAAGCTCCCCCACTTGTTTATGTGTCCGATTACTTCTCGTTCGTTGGGGGAGATGACAAAGGCCTGGTTGCCTTTGCGTTGGATACCAACCGGGGTCGCGATGGTGATGAGTACCAGGCAGAGCACTTCGTTGTTCTGCATGATGAGCAGGCAGGCTGGACAGAAGTGGCCGGCAACGGCGACTACGAGAATCAAGAAGGGAAACTGCTGGCGATCCCAAACTCTTCCTTCTTCCAATACCAAGGAAGTCCAGCTACGGGGATGAAGATCCTTAGCCCGGAGAACAAGCTGACCCTACGGGTGGAACCGATTGTTGAACGTCATTCCAATATGCAGGGGGAGTCCAAGTTCATAATTGGATCGGCGCCGGCGGTGATGGAGTGGGCAGGGCGGACGCTAAAGGGACGGATCATTTACGAATACTTGTACATGCCAGACTTCAATCGGCTGAGTCGCACATATTTCGGTCTTTGGAAAGAGTTCCAGGGGTTTTACGTCTCGGTAGAGGGCAAGGGCGATTTGTACGTTCATAACCAACGAAGCAAGAAGCTCACCCCTCTCATCGGAGGACTGGTCGGGTTCACCGTCCTCGACGGTCAGGCGGACAAGATGGATGATCTGGCGATCACGGTCCTGAAACGGGCCCTCGCCTTAGGGTTCTACCGATGGCCGAAAGAGTGGGAGCTGAAATGGGTAGGAACCCACGGGACCGCCTCTGTGAAGTTCAAGTTGTCGGACCGCAAGGTACTCAAGAACTGGGTCATCGGTGGGTTTGCGATGGGTGTGATCCGAGGGGAGATTGCCTACAATGGGCGAACATGGCCCTTCTATGGTTTGGCGGAGTTATTGATGTGAGAGTAAGGACCGAACTCTGACAACTCGTGCTCTGCGGAAAAAAGCAAGGGCCGACCCAGGGGGGTCGGCCCTTCACACGTGAGCGAAAGGACACCGGGCGCGACGACGCCGCTCACCTATTGGATTGAATTGGCGTGACCACCTCTGGTGATCTCCGCGCGGATCGAATCGCCGGGCCCCTTACTCCCATTCAGTTTGGTTGTGTCCGAGCTCACATGCAACCGGATCACATTGCCGTTGTACTCTTCCACAACGTAGTACGGCCCTTCGACGTTGAGCACCGTACCGGAAACCGTACGGTATGCAGGTCCTGATCTGGTATCGGTCGGCCCTTTCGAGATGCTGGCTGATTTCGAATAAGACGCGTCCGAGGAATATGGGTTCATGGGATCGCTTGCACAGGCAACGATGCCTGTCGCGCAGGCTAGGACGACCACGGCCGTTAGGTTCATTGTGATTCTTCTCATAAGCTTCCCTCCGTAACATCTTAAGCATAGCAGAAGGCTCGGGACGCTCGTGTCGTGGCCTCGCTACCCCATAGAGCTCAGCAAGGTGTATGCCTGCCTCGCGATTGGCAATATTAACAATGATTTCAATTAGTTATAAGTGTTACCGGGAATGCGCTGCAGTCCGGTTAAGACGTAGGCGTTGGGAAAAAGCAACAACCGTGTTCAGATTAGGCCAGCGCATCGCCCTAGATCCCGGGTGGGTCAAGGTTTAGAAAGAAGCGAGGGGAGTTGAGAACCGGTAAGGTCCGGCTCCTGCCGTTACTTAAGACCGGAGAGGGCGAGCCCGTCTGCGACGCGCAGGCGCCACGGCCGACCGTACATGACACACATGGCCAGTGATCCGATGAGCATGCACAACGCTGCAATTCAATGCGGCGTGTGGACCCGCTGCATCTTCGCTCGCTTGTCGAACTGTCGATGATTTGGTACAGTCCCCGACACGACCCAGGCCTGCAGCCTAGATCCCGTGCGCGAGAGAGGCTGGTGGGGATGACTCAATTCGTCGCCAAGATCTTTCTGGCCTCCGGCTTTCTGTTGGGGATCTACGGTCTCACGGAGCAAAGTCCCGTTCTGTTTCGCTCCGGCCTCGGATTAGTGGCAGCGAGCATGATTGCGGCCGGATATCACATTTACCGCACGGTGAGGTCCCGGTCGGATGAAGCGGATAAATGAGGAACGCGTGAGTACGAACGTGCTCGAACCCAAGGATATGGATTGGATCGACAAGGGTGTGCTGGGCATCGAATGGAGCGATGGGCATAAGGGCGTCTATCCCGTTCGCTACCTGCGCCAGCATTGCCCCTGTGCAGCGTGCACCGATGAATGGACCGGCGAACTGCGCGTACAACCGGACTCCATCCCTCTGCTCATCATGCTCCAAGACATCGAGCCTGTTGGGCGCTACGCGCTGCAATTCAAGTGGAGCGATGGGCACGAGACGGGCATCTATTCCTACAATTTCTTGCGTCGCATGTGCCAATGTGATATTTGCCAACCTGTAAAGCCGGAGGAGCCGAAAACCAAACGTCTCTTGTGAGTGTGCTGCCCGATACTGCTCATGCATTCTTGGCCTTCCGCACGACCACCATTCAGACGCGATCATCTCCGTCATCGCCGAGATTTTGCCAACGCCGCGCCGGCGTGACCACGCTCCACTCACCTTCAAACACGGGAGGCCTCTGTCGATCATGAATGTACACCCTGTTCCTCTGCATAGGTGGACCCTGCTGCTGAGTGCCGCGCTCATCCTCCTTTTTGCGGATGCTTGCATAAAGAAATTGCCATCTATGGGAGTGCAGAGAGCCAAGATTAAGGCGAATATCATCGAACCGCACAAATTGAGCAGCGAGGCCTTTCTCCAGGTCTGGGGAACACCAACCTATGATCACTCCGCGCGCACTCAATTCTTCGTGCTGAATTCTGGTGCGTATATCCCGACGTTTCGCGTGCCGCTTGGAGAGCATCCGCCCGACTGGGATTTCGTCGCCCCGCTGAGCCAGGATGCCTACTTCTTCGCCTACGCCGATCGGAACGAGCTATTGGGTTTTGTCGATGAGAGCCTGGTCTATCGAGAACGAATGGATCCCGAGGAGCTGAATAGGATCATCGAACAGTGGAAGAAGGACGACAGTACGAAATCGCGGATCGAGCGGCAACAGAGGCGACTGGACCGATGAGCCCCTATGTCTGCCCCGCGCCCCCCACGAGCCTCTATGGCATCCTCGCCGCTTAATATCCTGATCGTCGCGTCCGAGGTAGCGCCGTTCTCAAAAACGGGCGGGCTGGCGGATGTGACCGGCGCCCTACCGCTGGAATTAGCGAGGCTGGGGCATCAAGTCCGTGTGGTGATGCCGCGATACGGCTCGATCGATGGCGAGTCCTTCGGATTCAAGGAATGGACCCGCCTGACCGTGCCGACGGCCGAGGGGCCGGTGCCCGCCATCATCGAAGAGGGCAGGCTCTCGAATGGATCCGGGCCAGGCCGACTCCACTTGCCAGTCTTAGCGATCCGGCACGATCCGTTCTTCGACCGTAAGGGCCTCTACCAAGAGGCAGGCATCGATTATCCGGACAATCTGGAAAGGTTCGCCTTCTTTTGCCGGGCAGTCATGGAACTCCTGCCCGCACTGCACGCCAAGGCGAACTGGACGCCCGATCTGCTGCATGCGCATGATTGGCAGACAGCCCTCTGCGTCGTCTACCTGAAAACACTCTACGCCAATCATCCCCGATTGAAAGGCATCCGCACGCTGTTGACGATCCACAACTTGGCGTACCAAGGCGTGTTCCCTGCAATAGCTTTTCGCCAGACCGGCCTGAATCCAAGTTTGTTCACCCCGCGCTATTTGGAGTTCTACAAACGCGTCAGTTTGCTCAAAGGTGGACTGGTCTTCGCTGACTGGCTCTCGACGGTCAGCCCGACCTATAGCCGGGAGATCCAGGCTCCAGAACACGGCTGCGGCCTGGATGGCGTCCTGCGTGAGCGACAGGATCGGCTGGTCGGAATCGTCAACGGTGTCGATGTCGAGACCTGGAATCCTGCTACGGATCCGTTCCTGCCCAGCCGGTATTCGGTATCGGATCTCGCCGGGAAGCGAGCGTGCAAGACTGCGCTGCAGCGTGAGCTGGACTTGCCAGAGCAGGATGTCCCACTGATAGGGCTTGTCTCGCGGCTCGCCCAGCAGAAGGGGTTGGACCTGGTGGCTGAGTGCCTACCTGACCTGATGGCGTTGGATTTACAAATCGTGCTTCTGGGGACGGGTGATCCCTTGCTGGAGGCGTGGTTCCAGTCACTGCGAGACCAGTTTCCACAGCGCATCGGGTTGCGGCTCGCATTTGACGAGGGACTCGCGCACCGGATTGAAGCCGGCAGCGACATATTCGTCATGCCGTCTCGCTATGAGCCGTGCGGGCTGAACCAACTCTACAGCCTCCGGTACGGGACGATTCCCGTGGTGAGACGGACGGGTGGACTGGCAGATACGGTGACGCCGTACTCACCGCAAACGATCAGGGCAGGGAATGCGACGGGCTTCCGATTTGGGGAGGCCACGGCGGAAGATCTACTCACGAGCCTGTTGCTCGCGTTACGGGTCTACACGGACCGGGAGCCGTGGCAATCCATGATGCAGGCAGGCATGCGGACAGAGATGTCTTGGACTAAACCGGGAGAAGCGTATGCGGGGCTGTATCGACAGGTACTGGAAACTCGCCCGGTGGCGATTAGTAGGAGAGGCGTGAAGGCCGTTGGGACGGCGCGCCCGGGGTCGAAGAGGAAACCGGGCGGACGTCGGCGGTGAGGCCAAGCTGCCTCAAGCCCACACGGGCCTGGCTCGCATAGTAGGTGTAATCCGACTGAGGCTTATAATCCTGTAACACGGACTGGTACATTTCCCCCGCCATCTTGTATCGGGCAGCACGGTGGGCTACCTGCCCGGTATACAGTGAGCAAGCAGCAGCCATAGCCTTCGGGTCGACGGCCAAGCGCGGTGTTGGCTTCCTGATCTTCGCGATGAAAGCTTTCGGGAGTGGAAGCGGAAGGTCCTTGAAGCTCACCGGAGCGAGTGCTACCTCATTCAAGACCTCGACGTCTTGGCGCATCGCGTCCACATCCAGGCTGGTGCTGCAGTGGCTGTAGGTATCCCAGAGGCTCATGAACTCATGGTTCTGTAGATTCCCTGAGTGTCCCAACCCCTGAAGGCTCTGGCATCCGCCGAGCACGAAGATGAGGCTGACGAGCAATCCGGTCTTCTTCATCATTCCTTCCTTCACTAAACCCTCCGTGTAGTGTCTTCTGAAAGTCCCACCTTGTAGAAAGCAATCCAGGTGCCACAGTCAAATAAAATTATCTCATTGAAATCATTGATGTTTTTAGACAGCCCCCCTTATCAATTTCGTGCAAAAATGTGGCAAAATTTCACCCCCCTGTGGCGTTTTTAATACAGTGGGTGAGAGCCTATAGCAATGCTGCAAACCGGCCCACTGATTAAGATTCCTCACCAATCCCGTTGACCGGGCACCAATTGCCTTGGTATGA
>JBHICF010000092.1:0-7900 GCA_046759485.1 Nitrospiraceae bacterium | reverse complement strand
ATGATATTGTCCTCGTCCTGGAAGAAGAGGGCCACATCTCGGTAGTTCTGCTTGCCCACGTTCTCCGGAAGGGTCTGGTCCACGATGACATCCGCGCGCCAAGAATTCTTCAGCGAGATGTCCTTGCCCGTTACAGGATCGCGGTATTGGGAACCCTTCGGTCCGACGATGACCGCTCCAAACAGCCCGTTGCGCGGATTGGTCACAATGTTGCCTCCGTCCCAGACCAGCGAAGTGATCTCGCCGTTGTCCGGATGGGCATAGAACGTGTAGGTCCGGCTCTTCCCCGAAGCAACGGTCTGGTTGCCGGGATTATTGCCGACGTTCAATCCCTGTGAATCTTTCGGATCGAAGGCCAATCCAGGCGCAAAGAAAGACGCGCGACTGTTCTTCATCTTGTTCTTGAGGGTGATCTTAATGCAGTCACCCACGTTTGCGCGGAGCGTCAGCGGATGGGGCATGCCGCCCGAAGCGACCGCCGCCACATCCTCCTGAAGCGCGAAGATCTTTCCCTCGGGATTGTTCAGGATAATCTTCCGCTCGAAATCGACTTCGATAAGGTCCGGCGCTTTTGGATTGGTCTTGTACGGCCGATCAAGCGCCACGACATCGAAGTTTTTCACGGGTGCACCAGCCGGACACGCTGCCTGAGCTGCTTTCGGAATCTGACGGCTTCCAGGCAGCTTTCTGAGATCGCGCTGCTCCTTGTCGAGGACTCGGAGTATTCCCCAACCCCCCTCACCAAAGTGCGAGCTCCGACCGTTCAAGTGGATGTAGTCGCCCGGCATGCGCTGCGGACCCCCGGCCTTGAACACCAGGTCGTACCGCTCGGCAATGCCCACGTGAATCGAGTTTTTCCGGTTGGCATCGCCGGCATACCGCTCGGTGAGGAATGTATGACCGGACAAGGTCCAGACATGCGATTCGTTCATCATCTGGTCCAGCAGCCGGACCACCACGGTGTCCCCCAGGTAGGCCCGAAGCATCGCCGTATCCGGATCGCCGTGCACCTTGCTACTGAACAACAGTGACGTGTCAGGGTTGTTGGCGAGTCGCTGGGCGAATGGCTCTGCCTTGAAGTTGATGCCAGCGCCAGTCGTGTGCGTCCCCCCGTTGATATACGGATTGGGAGTATTAAGGATACGGTCCGGCATCATGAAGGAGATAGTTTTGCCGGCTTCCAGCGCCACTTCCACTGGTTGTCCAGGCGGATTGCCGGCCAGCACCACGTTCACGGTATGCGGCACCGTGTCATGGATCCCGACCATCAATTCCCGGAAGCTCCCCGAATTACCGTACCCAATCGGCTCGTTCGTGTGGATATCTGCAATCGGACCGCTAAGAATTGGTTTGCCGGTCTTCGGATCATGGTACGTGGACCCGAACGGCTCCACGATCGTGACGCCCACGCCGCCATGCGGCCACGTGGTGGCACCTAAAGCATGATCATGCCAGAACACGGTGCCCAGATCGGAATCCACCCACCAGCGATACCGGACAAATTCAACTGTCACGATGTCGCCCTTGGGATGGTCATGCTGCAATGGCTTATGCAAGGTAATCGTGTTCCCCTTGATCTTCGTGATGCGGAGGATGTCCTTGCATCCTACACAGTCAGCGCCGACCAGGAGCTCCGTGTTCACATGATACTGCTTCGCGTTGGTGACCTGGATGGTTCGCTGACCTTTCTTCGCCGCCTTGGTCAGCTTGGCATTCATCGGAACCGGCAGCCCAACCTTCTTGTCCTTTTTGAACTGTGTGAAAGGCCGGACCGACTGTTCGTACGAGAATCCGCTCATCACCCCATCCGACGCCTGGTTATCGAATTGGAAGAAATGGGGATGGATGTTGATCTTTGACTGTTGGAAATTGGTGTAATCATCGTCCAACCACTCACTGGTCAGGAGGACATCCACGCAGTCGTAGACGTTGGCGCGGATCACGAGCGGCCCTGCCTCGTCCGGATTTGCCCGGGTCTTTGCCTCTTCCTCGTGGATCACGTAGAGCAACCCATCTTTGTCCACGACGGCTGGCTCCTTGCCCTGTTTTGGAGACAGGGTAATGGGCGTCCGGATGAAGTGGAGATTGTAGAACTTCCGGTTCGCGTTGTTAGGACAGAGGCTCCACCGGCCCTGCTCACCCGGCGTCGCCGGTTCGGCTGTCCGCACGCCATTCTCATCCTGGTGGATCATCTCCAGCCAGGGGGCCGGGCTATGGTTCGGAGGGAACGGAATGCGCTTGCCGAAGTGCGGTTTCAGCACCGGCCAGGAGACCTTCCCGGTGTCCGGCTCGAACAGAATAGCCGGCCGCTTGCCGGGCATCGGAGATTTGTATTTTGGATTCGGAGCGAGTGTGGCCTCCCGTTCACCCATGGCCCGGGTACCTTTCCAGGCCCAGTCCCACACGGAGGCGTCGTAGGCCATGATCTGACCCCGCTCATCATCCGTATGGCCCGGCTTCCCCATGGTCGGGAGCTGCATCTCGACCCAGTCCTTGATCGTGACCTTTACTGGATTGCTCTTCCAGTTCGTCTTCCCCTTCTTCACGATCTTGAAAGTCTTGCCGAACCAATCCACGGTCGTGCCGACCAGCCTGTCGGAGGTCACGCCCTTCCTCACGCGTCCGACACGATCGGGAAGTTCCCGCAAATCGGGCAGCGTATCCGTACGATAATTCCCGACCTGCAGCGTGTTGTACGTCCGCGCGTACCCCCACATGCCGGCCACATAGTGGTGCGCCACATGACAGTGGAACAGGAAATCGCCGGCCAACCGTTGGCACAGGCCGGACCCACACTCGTTCTCCAGGTCGAGCGCCTCGGACGGCCCGATCACTTCCACGTCTACCCGGTCGGTCTTCGTCCTGATAACTGGGTACTTGACCGGTCCGTTCGACGCCAGGTGCCAGAGGTCTGTGTCCTGAGCTCGTGGGCTCCGTGGCCACCGGATCGACCCGCCATGCGGATGGTGCGAATGGAACACCTCTGACCCGCCGTGCACCACCCGCCACTTGACCGGATCACCTAAATACGCCCGTGGCAGCGTGGTTGGGATATCGCCGTGCGTATACGCGGAGTAAGCCGAGCTTTCGTCCTCAAACCCGAAGTATTCATGGTGCACGTGCATATTGTTGATGCCGAACGGCTCGCTCCGGTAGTTCAACGCCCGAGCACCGGGACGGTAGGCATCCGAAAGAGGGTCGCGCTGGGGCAGGAAGTCTCCCTTCTTGTTGAGAGGCCGGAACGCCTCGTCCCCGATCTCGTGATAAAAGAGCACATGCTCGCGGAAATCAGGGCCCGAGCCATTGTCGATCATGACCTGCCAGCCGGTCTTGACTTCCGGGGCTGCGCCGGTTCCCAACGGATCCAGGTACCGCGATCCCTTGGGCTCGACCACAAAGGCGCCAAACAACCCCATCACCGTCAGCTCGCGCTCATTGCTCCAGGAACGGACCTGGCGCACACCCTCCTGGGTCCACGGATGGATGTACCACTCCATGTTCAGCGTCTTGCCCGGTTCCACTACGGAATCCACGTTCGTCGTGGTGGCCGGCTTGCCGCTGGCGCTAATGATCATGCTGGCGCCGTTGATATGCAGGCTTCCGGCATCAAACTCCATCTTGTTGCGGAGAGTGATCCGTATGCAGTCGCCCTGGTTCCCTCGGATTACGATTGGCTGGATGATGTCCCCTTGAAGACCGTTGGACACCGCGCCCGGATCCCACTCGCCGTCCTCCTTGCCGCGCGCTTCCTTATTCCTCGCTTCCTCGGCGCGCGCCTTGCCAATGTCTTCGGTAAGGATGTACATATATCCAGGATAATAGTCGAGCCACTGGTTCAGGGTAACCTCGATCTCGATCATGGAGATATCGAACTCCCTTACCGGCGCGGACGACGGGCACCGTCCTCCTTTGGTCGAGGTCGGCTCAGCGCTCCAATCGGTGGCCAGGAGCCAGCTCGCCCCGTCCTGTCCCATGTACTGGTGCATCATGGACATATTGTTGAATCCACCCGACGTCTTCTGGGCACCTGCGTCCTGCTGTGCCTGCTGTTCCATACGGCGCATGAGACGGTGGTGTTGAAGCTCCACCTTCTCGGAAAGGCCAGCCCGCCCTTCGATCGCTTCCTCGACCAGCGTTTGTCCTTTGAGCTCTTGTTGCCATCCGGCATGGTTAGCCATAGACGCAGGGGTCGCTTGCTGCTGGTGCCCGCCCTCCATGTCGTCTGCAGCAAAGACGGCCGGCGAGGCCACAAGGCCAGCTGCCAACAGAATTGCTTGAGCACCGCGCACTACGCCCGGAGCTCGGTGTTTGGACTGTCGATTGATGGACTTCATAACACGGCCTCCTTTTGCATCTGCACACTCCGTTATGAGTTCGCTCCGTCATTCATCGTGACTTCATTGCTGTGACTGTGCGTGGGGTAGAATGCCATTCTCCTTAAGCAGAGCTGCGACGGCTGCTCGAAGATCAGACATGCGTACCGGCTTGTCGAAGTACGCGGCGACTCCGGATTTGAAGGCCTCCTCCTTCGTCCTGGCGTCTCCAAACGCCGTCATTAAGATAACCGGGCAGGCTGGGGCCACTGCCCGCACTCTGTCCAGATAGTCCAACTCACCAGCCGGCATTCTGAGATCTGTGAGAATGAGATCGGGTGGCGAGTCCTTGATTCGTTTGAGAGCTTCGTCCCCATCTTCCGCTTCAAGGATCTTGCACCCCAGATCCGATAATTCATCGCGAAGCAGTCTTCGCATCTCGGAGTCATCTTCGACGAGTAAAATCAGCGGCTGCTTGGCGGGCACAGCCAACCTCATCAACCAGGCATACCGGGCGTGCTTGCGAAGCTACTCGCAATTGGTATGCCAACCTCGTGCTGATGCCGATATGTGGAAGCTCAGTGGCGGTGGGGACTTAGTTTCCCGGATTAAGCGCCAGGACAGGGGAGCCTGGATGAGTGACGACAAATACTACAGAGGCGGGGAAGGTGGTGTGGCAAGTTGCCCCGTTCAATGGGCACGGAGTTGTCCTGTTAAGTTCCCTGGTGTTGGTAAGTCGGGAGGCTGAGCGTGAAGGTTGTGCCACGGCCTGGCTCACTCTCAACTCTGATCGTTCCGCCGTGTTCCTGTATGATGCCATGCACAACCGTAAGGCCAAGGCCGGTTCCTTTTCCAATGTCCTTTGTGGTGTAGAAGGGATCAAAGATTTTAGGCAAGTTCGCTTTCGAAATTCCGCAACCCGTATCCGTGACGGCCAGGTTCACGTGACCATCGTTCATGGCAAGATCGATACGCAGAGTGCCTCCATCGGGCATGGAGTGAATGGCATTGAGAAGGATGTTGAGCACCACCTGACTCATCTGGTCCTTATCCGCATGGATCAGGGGTATGGAAGGCTCGACAGCCCTCTCGATCTTGATGTGGTGGTGTTTGAGCTGTTCTTGGAGAATCTCCAGGCCATCTTCGATCGTCTTCGTGATATCGGTGGCTCGCCGCTCGATTGGCCGGCGCCGAGCGAAGGTCAGCAGCTGGTTCATGATCTTCGTGATGCGCTCGACTTGCGCCACGATCGTCTCCAGTCCCTTCTTGGTAGACTCCTCTTCGGTGCGGCGCATGAGATATTCGGCGCGCCCTAAGATCACGTTCATCGGCGTGCCAATTTCATGGGCCATCCCGGAAGCCAGTGCCCCAAGTTCAGCCAAGCGCTCGGTCTGCCGAAGTTGTTCTAACGTCTGTTCAAGGTCCTTCTTTTTCTTCATCAGGCCCTGTTCCAGCTCACGGGTCAATCTGGCTAGCTGGAGATTCGCAACCTCCAGCCGCTCCGACGATTTCAAGATATAGGCCTCTATGGCAAGCTGCATGTCCAAGAACATCGCCTTGGTGAGAGCCGTGAGAGTGGCTTCAAGCTGTCCGGGGCGGCTGCCAAATTCCTTTGTGAGGAGGGGACGAAGGAGGTTCAGGTAGAGCGCGTAGGCTCCGAGGTACCATTGCGGTGTCAGCCCGATCCGTTCGTGAACCTTGCCGATCTGCAACCGGCCTTCCTGGTAGGTTTGGTCGTAGGGGCCGGTTACTAAGGAGAGGAGATATCCCTTCTGGGCTTCCTTCAGACGGCTCCCAATCATCTCGTTGGATAGCAGCCGTCGCGTCTCTTCGAATGCCAGTAAATGCTGGTAGAAAGCGTCCACCAGCTCGTTCACGTGGCGTTCCATGAGAGGTCTGACGGTCTTGAGGCTGGCCTCCTCTTCCTCTGTGAAGAGAAGAAATTCCTTTCGGATCTGCCAGTCCTCCATCGTAGTAACCCCTCAACTGTTTTTCATTTGCTGAATGTCGGCCAACTTCCGGTAGAGGGTTTTCCGATCAATTCCGAGGATCTGGGCCGCTTGATACTTGTTCCCGCCTGTTTTCTCCAAGATACAAAGGATGTACTCTCTCTCTACCTCACCGAGGGGCAGGGTACGTTCCGCTGCCTGGTCAATGATCCGCCAGTCCCCGCGGGCACCCAAAATCGCAGGGGGTAAATCCTCCGGAGACACCTTCTCGCCTCGGGCCAGAGTCACAGCCCGCTCGATAGCGTTTTCCAGTTCTCGCACGTTCCCTGGCCACGGGTAGTCCATCAACAGTGAGTAAGTGGACTCGCTGATGACAAGCGACTGCTTATGGCCGGCACTGGCGTATTTACGGAGGAACGCCTCCGCCAGCAGGGGGATATCTTCTCGTCGTTCCCGGAGCGGGGGTATGCGGATCTCGATCACATTGAGGCGATAGAAAAGATCTTCGCGAAACCGTTTTGCTTTCACTTCGTCGGCGAGTGCCAGATTTGTGGAGGCGATAATCCGCACATCAGTTGGTGACGGCCGCGTGGCCCCGATCCTTCGAATCTCTCGTTCCTGAATAGCCCGCAGCAGTTTCGCTTGGAGCATCAGCGGGAGCTCGCTAATCTCATCCAGGAACAGCGTCCCTTTGTGGGCCTCCTCGAACAGCCCAGGCTTTTCGGCCTTTGCGTCGGTGAATGCGCCCTTCGTGTGGCCGAATAACTCACTTTCCAATAACGTTTCTGGAATGGCTGCGCAGTTCACTGGCACAAACGGAGCGTCGCGCCGCTCACTGTTGTAATGAATGGCCTTGGCGACCAGCTCCTTCCCGGTCCCGCTCTCACCTGTGATTAAGACATTCGTGGGGCTCTCAGCCACTCGCCGGATCAGGTCGAAGACTTCTCGGATGGCTTTGCTCTTGCCCAGGATTTGGTGAAAGCTGTATTCCTGGTGAATCTCACGGCGGAGCCGGTTGACCTCCTGGCGAAGTGCCGACTCGCGTATGGCTCTTTCGGTGACTCGGACTAATTCTTCCGTCTTGATGGGTTTGACCAGATAATCGCACGCGCCCTTTTTCATAGCCTCGACCGCAGTCTCGATCGAGCCGAAGGCCGTCATGAGGATCACGTTGATATCAGCATAGTCTCGTCGAACTTCCTCTAAGAGTTCGAGCCCCTGCATTTCCTTCATTCGCAGATCCGTGAGGACCACCCCGTAGTCTCCTTCAGAAAGCTGCTTGAGCGCTTCTCGACCACTTGAGGCGACCGACACGTGATGGCCACGTTCCTGAAGGACGTCCCGTAAAAGTGAACGCATTTCTGGCTCGTCATCTACGACAAGAATCGATCCTGAAGATTCCATCGTCACAAGGAGGTCCCTTTCATTCCTGCTGAGCCGTCCCGTCGTGATCTCACGGGGACATCCAACCCTGGGAAGTTGCGTGAAGCCGGTCTCGAGAGCCTATCAGCCTTGCGAGTTCCTTGGCCAAGTCTGATACGGCCCCCTGAATCTTGTTCTTGGTATGGTGCAGTTCCGGGCACAGACCTCTTGCGAGGCACAGTATACCTATGGGGACAGCCATCCTTCCAGCCTCGC
>JBHICF010000091.1:0-8016 GCA_046759485.1 Nitrospiraceae bacterium | reverse complement strand
GCGACTTGGTCTGGCGGGAAAGACAGCAGAACCGGGAACTGGATAATCGGGGACACCACCGGGGTGGTCCCCAAGTGCAAGCGCAAGGCCATGAGGATGTCACGCACACGTGCCTGGCATTGGTCTTCTGGGAGAGAGTGGGATGCGGTCACACCGAATTCCCAAAGTGGCTTTGTGATGCCAACGGGCAGCTTCAAGCCTAGATCGTGCGCCATGGGCGTCACGTCAATCAGTAAGCCCGCCTGGACGGCTTCATCACGGGACTCCATGTTCATGGACATCCCGCCTGTTTTGTCGTGGGACAGCGCCTCCGCTGGCAGGTTATCTGCCATCACGGCGTCTTCTGTATCGAGCCCTGGCAGCTCGGGTGCCGCTCCTTCATCGGGCACAGGGGGCGCGACATCCGAGATTTCGAGCGTGCGCAGGATTCCATCGTAGACCGACCGGGCAGCCGGCGACCATGCGGGGTCGAACGGACGGCCGCGGAAGGCCGCCTCAGCGGCTTTCCTCTCGTCATAGGTCAAATCTCGTGGTTGCATCGCCATATTTCTAGGATAAATCGGACCCGCGGGATGTCAAGTCAGGAAAACGCAGACCATCGAAAAACTTGATATTCCTGGGCAGGTGTGTGGGGCGTTATCGCACTTGACAACTTGAGCGAGATGCGTTCCTGTTTGCGCCATTTTTCGTCACTGTTTTTCAACTCGCACAAAGTGGAAATTGATGCCTCCCGCCAGCCCCTGATTCTCTGGATCAGCAGGCTCATATGTGGCAACCGTGAAGTTGTCGGTCTGCAAGGCGGTCTTCAGCGCTCGCCCGAAGTCTTCCAGGGTTCGGATCTCGACCTTATCGATCTCCTTGATGATGGCTTTGACCTTGATCCCGGCCAAATCCGCAGGCCTCCCGCCAATGACCTCATACACGACGACGCCCTCCGCCCGCTGCAATCCCAGGATTTCCCTCGTTTCCTCGTCGACTTCTCCCACGACTACGCCGAACTCCTCTCCGAGGGACAAGGCCTCCTCGGCAAGCATGCGGTATTGTGACGCAGCGATGGCGCTGTGAGAGATCAGAGCGCCAACGAATCCGACGAGCAGCAAGAACGTCGTGAAGCCGACCACGTTCCGCCAGATGGCTCGTGTCAGAATCATGGTGAACATAGGATGCTCCCTCCTTCTACAAGATTAGAGACACAAAACCATCAAAGGATTCGCAGCGGGAACAGCGATAATCCCGGCATCATTCGAGAGAAGGGAGTCGGGAGGTCGAGAAGTCGACAGGGAGAGGTGGGTGTACAGCAAACGCTTGGTCGGAGATGAAGACGATTTGAGGGCGGTCAGGCGAGAATCCGGCGTCTATGCCGGGCGTCATCGACGAAATCCACCTCGTTGAATGATGACGGTATCGTAACAGCGTTGGACGTCCTCTTTCATGACCCGAGTACAGGCTCCGAGGATTTCTTCACGAATCGCCGAGTCACGCAGGAAAGACCAGAACCAGACAAGCGACATTCCCACCACGGCGATAAGGATAGCCCCCACGACCATCTCCTTCAACCACGAGGCTCGTATCCCTTGCCGGGACTCAGCCACCTTGGCTCCAAGCCAACCGGCAATTGAGAAGGGAAGTTTCTCGTCCGTGTATTCGCCGTCAGTCCGTTTGGGCATCGGCATGAATCGTTCCAGGGGTCGCCGCACAGCAGCTCCCGAATGTCGAGAGCCCCGGATCTCGGATTATGATACTCGAAAGTGCGGGGAGCCAGCTAGTAATAAGAGTTTTCTGGCTCTGCAGAATTCTTCCGCTCGTGGACTGCGATGGGCGGTAGAGACCCGCGCTCTTCGAGCCGGGCTTGAGAGGCGGGGTGGTAGTGATTAGGGATGATGTCGTTCCATCAGGGAATGGTAGCGTCGGATCCGCTGCACATACTGGACCGGTTCCTTCCCGCGTGCATACCCATAACGGAGAGTACGGTAGTACTTCTTTTGCGAGAGTAAAGGGAGGACGGATTCCAGGTCGGGCCATAGATCGGGGTTCTTGCCCATACGGACTGCGAGAACCCTGGCGTCTTTGATATGTCCAAGGCCAACATCGTAAGCAGCCAGGGCGATCCACGTCCGGTGCGGACCCTGGATCGACGAGGGCAGTCTCTTCCGGAGATGAGCCAAATACCTTGCTCCCCCGCGGATGCTCTGCACCGGGTCTAGCCTGTTCTGGATGCCGAGTTCACCGGCCGTCGTGCGGGTTAGCATCATCAGCCCACGAACCCCGGTCGGGCTCCTCGCGCGGGGATTCCAGTAAGATTCTTGGTAAGACTGGGAAGCCAGGAGACGCCAGGGGATCCCGTGACGCTCCTCGGCAGCTCGAAACAGAGGGCGGTACTGCGGTAAGCGAGTGGCCATGTGGCGCAGAAACCGTCTGGTGGTCAGGTCAGGCAGTTTGGCTGCCGGAGTCACCACCGATGATTGACCGGCCGCCACTTGGCCTGAAGTGGCGCGGTCCGGACCGTCCCAGAGGAACGCCCCAACGGGAAGAAAGCAGGCAATTACGCCCGCTAGTACCGTGGCGCGTCTGGGAGCAGGCGCATTAAAGAGAACGGCACGCATCGGCCGTAGGACCCGCGCCCGATGCATCTTCAGCCGAACTCGAAGCGTAGTCGGATTAATGAACATAAAGCAGTGCCTAGAATTTAAGCAGAGTTGTTGGCTTAAATGCAAGTCGTGACGGAAGGTCGTTGTCAGTGAACGCGGAACCTGGCGATGCACTGAACTTTTGGGGAGTCGTTGGGAGCGCTGACGACGATCATCCACTCGCCAACGTGAATGGAAGGGGCAATCAGTTTCGAACTCCAGGCCCGGTAGCCAGGCGAGCTGAGGATCTTCAGGTCTACCTCGGCCATTTGTTTCCATCCTTCGCCCCCATTCAGGTACCATGTATGACGAAGCATGGCCTTCCGCGTTGAGCTGACCTTATTCCAGAAATACACCGTCCTTTCTGCTGTCGAATCAATGACCGGTAACGGGGCATCGGCCCTTTTGTCCTTCTCGCACGCCGTAAAGGGTTTAAATGGCTCGTGAGGCTCTTGGCCGCGGATTTCCCCGACCAGGGCCACCCCCAGGACGGCCATCTCGGCGATGGCGACACCCCCTGAAAGCATCAACGCCCCGACAAGCACGGCCGGTATCATTCGGCTCCACATAGTTCGTCCCTTTCTGACCACCCCGCACAGCCCGCTGCAGTCCGGTTCCACAGGACCCGCCGATGTCTGGTGAGAGGCACACCCCAGCCGCCTTAGGCGGCTTGAGGCTCACTCCTTAACAGTAGCACACAAGATACAAACGACAAACATTAGGGGTCGTTTCTGCTCCCATCAGACGGCGGAAGTCAGGGAAAGTGAGCGAAAAATATTCGTAGGGTGAGCGCGGGGAGCAGTCTCGAACCTCGGTTACCGGTCGCTCCATCGGTGACTGCCCGGGGGCTTGTGGAAACCCGTGGTTGCGAGTGCCATGGAGGGAAGTCCCGGGGTTCCCTGCCCGCAGACCAAGGCCGGGACCCCGGGTTGAGGAGGTGTCTCAAGACATGTAGCTGGTGGAAGTGAGCTTAGGCCGGCACAAACCGCAGCGCGGCCGAGTTGATGCAATAACGGAGGCCGGTCGGCGGCGGTCCATCCTTGAAGATATGACCCTGGTGTCCGCCGCATCTCGAGCAGTGTACTTCAGTTCGAGGATAGATCAGGCTCCAATCGGTCTTCGTGCCGATGGCCGAGTCCTTGATAGGCGTCCAGAAACTGGGCCATCCTGTACCGCTGTCGAACTTCGTGTCGGAGGAAAAGAGCGGTAAATCGCATCCAGCGCAATGGTAAGTGCCAATCCCTTTGGAATCATGGTATTCATTGCGAAACGGAGGTTCAGTGCCCTCCTGGCGCAATACCCGATACTGCTCGGGGGTGAGTTGCGCACGCCATTCGGCGTCAGTTCTTGTCACTTCATATGTCATCGTCGACTCCTCAGCTCTGGCCGGCCACAACCCGCCGGCCTTTGCTAGCATTCCGATACCCAGTGCGGCTCCTGCTTTCAGAAATGTTCTCCTGTTCATAGGTCTGCCCCTTTATGTTTGTGAAGTAATGCCTGGTCTCCAGGCCCGGCCTCGCAAAGAGCGGATACCCATGGGCCAGATGTGGAAGAGATCCCCCCAACGGCATCAATCCTGCCGTGCAAGATGCTCCTCTTTCAACCATCCTTTCAACTATATAGTCGTCGCTGGATCAGTTTCCTTACTCATGAATAACTACAGGCAAGCAAGAATTCGCTTAACTTTTGAGTGCTTGCGAGCCAGCCCCAGCACACGCGTGCCGCGAAACCAGGCTCTACAGACGCTCGGGCGACACCGGGGCGGATCGCAAAAGGATCCTGGAGGGCGACGACGAACCCAACGGAGATCAAGCCGGGACGACTCTTGAGGGGGGGCAACTGCGATGCTGGGCTTGCCGGCGAACTTGTGGCCGGCAAGCCCAGTTCAGAAAGAGAGGGCGCTCACCTGTTCAACAGAAGCGAGGAGAACACTTAGCTGACTCGGAATCGCATGATACACAGCACCTGACTCAGATCATCGCCAGCGGAGACCTCGACCATCCACTCACCGATATGCAGGGAAGGCACGAGCTGCTTCGAGCTCCAGGTGCGAAAACCAGGCGACGTATACACGTTCAAATCGATTGCCGCGATCTCTTTCCAGTTGTTGTCCTCATTCATGAACCAGGTGTGACGCAGTACTCCGTCGTCACCCGATTGGACCCTGGTCCAGACGTAGACCTCACTGTTGAGGGACGAATCGATGACCGGGAGCGTAGCCTGCTGGCTCTGATCCTTCTCGCAATAGGCATCAGGCTCGAAACGGTTGATTGGGTCCCGATCCTGAACATCCCCGGCGAGCGCAACCTCGCTCACAGACATCTGCGCTGGCGCCACCTGGGGAGCGAAGGCGAGAAGGCCAACGAGGAAGAATGCAAACAGGTACTTCCACATGGTCGGCACCTCCTTGTTATGTCTACCGTTCTGGGGGCCCCGCACAATCGCGGAACACCAAATCCAGGAACAAGTATAGCATAACGTCAGCCAGCACCCTCCACCATGCCGGCTCGTGCTCGGACAAGATGGCACGCCGGACTCAGGCCGATTCTGGACGAGTGCGAGCGCCTGGATTGAGCACGTGCCGCCCGCTTCATCCTGAACCATCTCCGGTCAGCTTTCAGGCGGATCTGTCGACCAAGCTGTCGTTGTCATGCTGATCAAAGATGAATACACCGCTTGCGCAAGGGTGATGGTCCTGCTAGAGTGCCGCGTTCCTTCGTGTGGTTCAGGACATTGCGGAGAAGATTCCCGGCCAACGTAGCCGGCCGAGGCCAGGTGACCGACTTGGGCGCATGATGCTCCGTACCGTTGCGAAAGTTCTGAGAGTGCTCAATTCGGAGACCGATCCCAGTCAGATCTCACTCGCCCTCTGTTTCGCCAGCGTGGCAGGGCTCACGCCTCTGTGGAGCCTCCACAACATCTTGGTCCTTCTGTTGGTGCTTCTCCTACGCGTGAATCTCTCTACGTTTCTCCTTGGGCTAGTCTTTTTCTCGGGGTTTGCGTATCTCCTGGACCCCCTCTTCCACCGCTTAGGACTTGCCGTGCTCACGGCTGGCTCACTTGAAGGGCTCTGGACCGCGCTCTATAACTCGACCCTGTGGCGTCTGGAACAATTCAATAACTCTGTCGTCATGGGGAGCCTTGTCTTCTCGTTGATTGCGTTTCTTCCCCTCTATCTCGCCACCAATGTAGCCATCCTTCGGTACCGCGCGCATATCCTGGCCTGGATACAGAAGACCCGTTTGATGCAGTTCATTAGGGCCAGCAAGCTCTATCAAGCGTACCAGTCCGTGGCCCACGCCGGAGGAAATGTATGACGAAGTGGGTCCGCTGGTGGGGAGTGGGCGCGTTCTTTGTGGTCATCGGTGCAGTGGCCGTGCTGTGGTTCCTTTTCATCGATGGCATCGTCGAGCGGATGATAGAAAGCCAAGCCACGCAGGTGGTCGGCGCGAAAGTGGAGCTGGACAGTGCTGATCTCTCATTGGTGCCGGCCGGGCTGACGCTCATGAGACTGCAGGTCACCAACCCAGACAAGCCGATGACCAACGCCGTGGATGTGGCGCATATCGCGCTGGGCCTTGATGGCCTCCAACTCCTTCGGCGCAAGGTGATTATCGAGGAGATGAAAGTTGACGGCGTTCAGTTTGGGACCCCACGCGCCACTTCAGGCGCCATTTCGACCCAGCCGGAGATAGCGCCGTCGGGCGAAGAACAGCCGCCATCGGGAGACAAGGATCCGTTCTCGTTACCGACGTTCAAGGTGCCTGACGTGCAGGAGATTATCGCCAATGAGGACCTCGAAACTCTGAAGCTTGTCGAATCCCTGAGGCCTGAGCTCGAGAGCGAGAGACAGAAATGGGAGCAGCGGCTGAAGGAGTTACCGGGGAAGGAAAAGTTTGAAGAGTACCAACGCCGAGTTGACAAGCTGGAGTCCGCAACCCAAAAAGGAGGTCTGGGAGGGATCTTGAGCGGGGTAGAGGAAGTCCAAACTCTCCAGCAAGATATCGAGCGCGATATCGACCTCATCAAGGGCGCCAAGAAGGAGTTCGACGGGCAGCTCACCGCACTACAACCCCGCCTGAATCAAGTCATGAAAGCCCCTCAGGAGGATCTCCGTCGGCTCCAGGAGAAGTACAGCCTGTCACCTCAGGGGTTGGCCAATCTGGGCCAAGCGCTTCTGGGCCAACAAGTGGGCGACTGGGCCCACCAGGCGGTGGCCTGGTACAAGAAGCTCCAGCCGCTCCTCGAACGGGTCAAGAAAGGACAGGCACAGGATGGCGGGGGTGCAGAGGTGATTACGCCCACTCGAGGCATCGGAGTCAACGTGCGCTTTAAGGAGACACAACCACTCCCCGACTTCTTAATCCGACTCGCTAAGGTATCCTTAAACCTGGAGGCTGGTGAGATCGGAGGCAAGATCCAAAACATCACACCGGACCAGGATGTCCTGGGGGCACCGCTCATGTTTGCCTTTTCTGGGGAGAAGCTTAGCGGCCTGGATTTCGTGAAACTGACAGGCACCCTGAACCATATCCTTCCTGCGGCTGCGGAGGACACGTTCAAGCTGCGTACACGCGGCTACCAAGTGAAGGATGTCACCTTGTCGGATCGCGCGGAGTGGCCGGTCGCCTTGGAGCGAGCGAAGGCGGACGTGACCGTGGACGCTGTACTCAGGGGGGACGCAGTCGACGCCAAGGTAAATAGCCAATTGAAATCAGTTCAACTCTCTGCGGGGCAACGCGACGACCCCAACCCCTTGACGAGAGCACTGAGTTCGGCCCTCTCGGGGATATCGAGTCTTGCGGTTGAGACAGACGTAACAGGGACGCTGACCAATTACGAGATCACTCTGCGCTCAGATCTTGACCGCGTTATGCAACAGGCAGCCGGCAGGATGGTGCGGGAGCAAGCAAAGGAGCTCCAGCGGAAACTCAGGTCGGCCATTGCAGCTAAGGTGAAACAGCCCATGAAGGACTTCCAGGGCAACCTTGGCGGATTCAATGCAATCGGCGGAGATTTGACGAGTCGTCTCAGGGAAGGCAATGACGTCCTGGGTGGTTTGCTCCAGCAAGGCTTGCAGAAAGAAGGGCTGCCGGGAGGCTTGAAGCTACCCTTTTAGTCGGCCATGCTGCAGCCTTGCCTGACGCCCTCCTCGTCTGGCCGATAGTAGATCTCTTGCTTGTCCGCACCCATCCGGACCTTAATGCAGGCCATCACGGCCTTCCGTCCCATCACAATGCCGCACGCTCGAAATAGTCCTTGATCGCCACCATTGCCCGGCAGTCGTCTTCGTTGTAGCGTAGGATCCGTTTGAGTGCACCCTCGTTCTTGGCGGGATGAGCCCGGTACTCGTTGTACCAGGCTATTGAGTTCGCGCCAGATGGGTCTG
>JBHICF010000090.1:0-8080 GCA_046759485.1 Nitrospiraceae bacterium | reverse complement strand
CACCCACCCGGATAAAACAGACCGGATCTCCAACGATTGCAGTCGGGTACTGTTTTTCCTCAATTATATTGGGTAGGCTCCGTCTGTCGCACCAGTCTGTGATCCAAGGAGTCTCTTCGACCGAGGTGGTCACGAGACCAGGTACGTGAAGGTTGCTGAGGCAGGAACCGGTCAGGTTTTCGATCTCTTTTCGTTCCCGGGTAAACTCGGTTGGATTGAAGGTAACCGGATTGGCCCGACCATAGGAGAGCGCCGAAGCAGTCGGAAACTGTTCCGGGTCGTTCAGCACGCTGACGATCCAAAGATGGTCGTATCCTCCGGAAGCGGTCCGAGCGTCTTGAGCCAGAAACCGAAATGAAGTACCCGCGCACGCTCGATTCAGCACCTCGACCTCTTCTGCCCGCAAGTTGTACACAGCCACCTCACGGTTAAGTTCTTGTGTTTCCATGGTTAGGACTGGGATCTCGGCTACGCCAGCGCCGACATAGAGGCTTCGGCCACCCGAGGGCAAGCGTGAGCGAAGAGCCTGCGCGACCTTGATCCCGAGCTTTTGACATGGGCCCTTGCGATCGTGCCAGAACTCCTCTCCGCCCTCATTGCAATAGACAGGCCCCAAGGCTTTAAACTCTATTTGCTCGAAGATCTGCGAGATCATCTGCTTCGTCTTGCTCTTCAAGCGAACTCCTATGCGGGTCCTGCGCTTAGCAGCGATTGGCCAACTCTATGGCTGCGGCGCTCACTGCGTCGGTGACCTGCTGCATAAACCCGAGGTGTAGGGTCTCGAGGGTATCGGTTGGTTGATGATAGTGGGGATTCCGGAAATTGGCAGTGTCCGTCAGCATAACGGCAGGGTACCCGTAGTGCCAGAACGCCGCGTGGTCGCTCCGTCTGGTGTCAGGCAACACCTCACCATTACCGGGCACAACAAGTGACACAGTCTTCAAGTCAGCGACATGACGGTTCGCAGCCGATTCAAAGGACGCGACCAACTCCGCGGAAGCCGTGTTGCCGACAATCCCGAGGAAATCGCCTCGTGTTGGTACTGCGATCGGGACTCCCGGTGGAGCAAGCTGAGAGCCATCCTCGGAGCGGGCATAGCCGACGCATTCCAGCACGATGGCACCGCCGACGGCCTGACCTGTTGCTCTCAGGTGCGAAGCGTAGGCCAGGCTTCCGAGCAAATCTTCCTCCTCCAGGCAGAACCCGATCAGACGGACAGCCCGCTGGAGACTAAGGTCCACCAGACGTCGCGCCACTTCCAGCATGACCGCCAACCCACTGGCATTGTCGTCAGCGCCAGGTGATCCGAGCACGGTGTCATAGTGGGCTGCGATGACTAAGGGGCCTTGCATGCCAGCTTGATGCGATGTGCTTTGCGGCACCTGAGAGGAAGAGGGAAGCGTAGCGACGACGTTTCGGTACGTCGTTCCTTCGGCGTCGAAGGCATGTGCGGCTACGGGGAGGCCGAGGTTGCGGAATTGCTGAACAAGATACTCTTCAGCACGTTGAAGTGCCCCAGGCGTGGAAATTCGATGACGCTCGCCGATGAGCGCGGACAAGTGGTCAGCGAGGCGATCAGTCACAAACCGATATCGCGAGATGTGGCCATGAGCGCCCCTGCTTCGCGCATCTCACGGACGGCTTTCTCGCAGTCGCCGGGGGTGGCTTCGATGCCGCTGATGGCGTCTTCAAGCACGACGAAGCGGAAGTTGCGCATCCGGCCATCTAGAACGGTTTGCCGGACGCAGTAGTCAGTGGCGAGGCCTGTCGCATAAACAGTCGTCACATCCAATTCCCGGAGGCGGTCCTCAAGTGTGGTGTCCTGGAAGGCGGAGTACGCCTCCTTGTGTAGATCAGTGGCCTTGGAGATCACGAGCGTGCCAGGAGGGATCACGAGATCGGGATGGAACTGAGCCCCGCGCGACATCTGGACACAATGCACCGGCCAGATCCCTCCTTGTTCCTTGAACGAGCAATGGTTCGCTGGGTGCCAGTCCCGGATCGCGATGATTGGATACCTTCGAGCATAGAAGAATTCGGTACACCGATTGACCGTGGGAATGATGTCGTTACCACCGGGGACCGCCAGTGCGCCGCCCGGGCAGAAGTCGACCTGGATGTCTCCTAGGAGCAACGCTGATCGAGTATCTGGCTGGGGAATCTTCTGAGACGCCGATGAGCCTTTCTGCTTGGAGGACTTCATTGCTGGTGCCGTGGATGCTAGGACACAATCTCGGTCCCGATCCCTTTGTGAGTGAAGACCTCTAGCAGGATGGCATGAGGCGTGCGCCCATCGATGATGTGAGCCTTGCGGACGTCCCCATCCAGCGCCATCAAACAAGCATGGACTTTGGGCAGCATACCCTCGCGGATGGTGCCGCGCTTGACCATGCGGTGCATATCCTTCCGAGAGAGCGTCGACACGTGACGACCTTTGGCATCTCGGATGCCTTTGACGTCCGTCAACACCAGTAACTTCTCGGCCTTGAGTGATGCCGCCACCGCACCGGCGACCAGGTCGGCATTGATATTATACGTCTGTCCTGATCGGTCCGTCCCGATCGGCGCGATGACCGGGATGATGTTGTCGTGCTGCAACTTCATCAAGAGCTGGGGATTGAGCGATTGGATTTCTCCGACCAGGCCGAAATCCTCATCCGGGGATCCGTCCGGTTCCGTGCTGAGGCTGTCCGACCAGGCTTTGGCAGTCAGCGGCTTGGCGAGAATGAGGTCGCCATCCTTTCCAGTCAGGCCGACAGCCTTGCCGCCATGACGATTCAGGAGCGTCACAATTTCCTTATTGATGAGGCCGCCAAGCACCATTTCTACGACTTCCATTGTGGGACGGTCAGTGATCCGCACCCCTTGACGGAATTTCACTTCAATGCCAAGCCGCCGCAGCATCTTGTCGATCTGCGGGCCACCACCATGAATGATCACCGGATTGAGACCGACGTACTTCATGAGCACGACATCAAGCGCGAACTGCTCCTTCAGGTCCTCATCGGTCATGGCCCGCCCACCATATTTGATCACGACCGTCTTATCAGCAAACGTTCGGATGTACGGCAGGGCTTCAACTAACGTGTTGGCTTTTTTGATCAGCTTGTTCATACGCGTCGAGCTCCCCGCAGTTGGCGCTCAGCCGCCGCTCAGGCGACTGCGATCCCCGCTGTATCCTCACTGCCGCTACAGGATAAAACGGCTCAGATCATCATCCTTCACGATATCCCGCAACCGGCCTCTCACGTAGGCGGCATCAATGGATACCTTCGCATCCTTCAGTTCGGGAGCTTCAAACAGGACCTGTTCCAGCAGGCGTTCCATAATCGTGAATAGCCGCCGCGCGCCTATATTCTCGGTCCGGTCGTTCACGCGGACAGCAGTCGAAGCGATCTCCTCCAATCCGTCCGGTGTAAAGTCAAGCGCGAACCCCTCGGTATCCAACAGAGCCCGGTACTGAGTGATCAACGCGCCTCGAGGCTCAGTCAGAATACGAATGAAATCGTCTTTCGTCAACGGTTCC
Organism: Nitrospiraceae bacterium; assembly: GCA_046759485.1. GTDB lineage: Bacteria > Nitrospirota > Nitrospiria > Nitrospirales > Nitrospiraceae > JBHICF01. The sequence goes on along the minus strand of JBHICF010000090.1, from coordinate 4,554 downwards.
AGTTCCACGCGGATCGGGAATCGGCCCTGCAGTTCAGGGATAAGGTCGGAGGGCTTGGCGACATGAAACGCGCCGGCCGCAATGAACAAGACATGATCGGTTCGCACCGGACCGTACTTGGTGTGAATAGTCGACCCCTCCACGATTGGCAACAGGTCGCGTTGTACACCCTCTCGTGACACATCCGGCCCGAGCTGTTTCTCGCGTCCGGCAATCTTGTCGATCTCATCCAGGAAGACAATGCCCGCATTCTCGACCTTGGTGACCGCATCCTTGACCACTTCATCCATGTCAATCAGCTTTTGCGCCTCATCCTGCGTAAGATGCTTCAGAGCTTCCGGAACTTTCATGAGGCGTTTCTTTTTCTTGCCGGGGAACAGGCCTCCAAGCATATCTCGCAATCCTGTTTCGAGATCCTCCATGCCTGTGGCATTCGAAATCACACCGATCGGCAGGCCTCGCTCCTTCACCTCCACCTCGACGGACCGATGGTCGAGTTTCCCTTCACGGAGCTGGAGTTTGAGCTTCGACCGCGTCGCCTCGTGAGATTCTGGGCCGGCAGAGGGAGACACGTGGCCACCGTCGTCCTGAGAGCCAGCGGCGAGTTTGGGACTCACAGGAGGCAGCAAGAGGTCCAGGAGCCGTTCCTCGCCAAGCTCCTCTGCTTTCTTCTGCACGTGCTCCATGTGCAGCGACTTGACCATGGCGACTGCAAGTTCAGTCAGGTCACGAATGATGGATTCCACGTCCCGGCCAACGTAACCAACTTCGGTGAACTTCGAGGCTTCGACTTTCAAGAAGGGAGCCTGGGCGAGCTTCGCCAGGCGCCTGGCGATCTCGGTCTTGCCGACTCCCGTCGGTCCGATCATGATGATGTTCTTAGGAATGACCTCGTCGCGTAACTCGGGAGTCAGCTGCTGCCTCCGCCAACGATTCCGCAGCGCGATAGCCACCATGCGTTTGGCGTCGCGCTGTCCGATCACGTAGCGATCAAGCTCTTCCACAATCTGGCGGGGGGTCAGATGTTCAAGGCCGACGGGCTGCGTACCCGTTTCGCCGGTTTTCTTCTTGGTTCCCATTAGTTCTTCAGCTCCTCGATGTTCACGTGTTGATTCGTATAAATATCGATCCCACCCGCAATCCGCATGGATTCCTCGACAACTCCATACGCCTCGAGACTGGAGTGGCTCAACAGCGCTCTGGCGGCGGCCAATGCGTAGGGTCCTCCAGATCCAATGGCCAGAATGCCATCCTCGGGTTCGACGACGTCTCCGTTTCCAGAAATGAGGAACGAGTGCTCGAGATCCGCGACTGCCAAGAGCGCTTCTAAGCGTCTGAGTACCCGGTCTGTTCTCCAATCCTTCCCCAGTTCGACCGCAGCCCGAGTCAGATTACCATGATATTCCTCGAGCTTAGCTTCGAATTTTTCGAACAGCGTGAAGGCGTCAGCTGTCGTACCTGCGAATCCTGCCAGGATCCGGTCGTGATGCAATCGTCGCAGCTTCTTCGCGTTATGTTTCATCACCGTGGTCCCGTGGGTCACCTGACCGTCCGATCCCATAGCCACCCGGCCCCCTCGCCGAACACAGAGAATCGTCGTTGAGCGAATCTTCATGTGTTGGTTTTCTTAGATCCGGATTGAACTGAAGTCATCCGTCCTGCCCGCGGGTGGGCGCGGTCGTACACTTCCAACAGCTGATCAGTGGCCAAGTGCGTGTATTTCTGGGTCGTCGCGAGAGACGCATGTCCAAGGAGTTCCTGGATCGCCCGCAGATCCGCTCCCTCGTCAAGCAAGTGGGTCGCGAAGGAATGTCGAAGGGCGTGAGGGCTCACCCGGTCCCCTGGAAGCCGACCCGAGTACTTCGCAACAATTCGCACCACGCTGCGCGCAGTGAGCCGTCTCCCTCTGCTGTTTTGAAACGCTGGGACAGTCGACGTCGCTCTGTTTGAGTCAGGTTCGGTGGCATCTCGAGACTGGTCGTGATATTCCCGGAGGGCTTCCACGGCGACGGTTCCGATCGGCACGATCCGTTCTTTTCGTCCTTTTCCGCGCAGCCTCACCAACCCGTCGGTCAAGTTCAGGTCTTCGAGATTGAGCCCAACCAATTCACTGACGCGTGCACCTGTCGAGTAGAGCGTTTCGAGGATGGCGCGATCGCGGTGAGGAAGAATCCCGTCTCCTTCAGGAAACTCCATCAGAGCGTCAGCATCGTCCTTGGTGAGCACCCGCGGCAGGTGCTTGGCCTGCTTGGGGGTCCGTACCTCCTCAGCAGGGTTCGACATCACCCGTTTTTCTCGAACCTGGAACCGATAAAATGTTCGCAAGGCAGCCAGCTTCCGCGCGAGAGACGACTTCTTTTCCCTCTTGCGATCCAGCCACGCAAGATAGTCGCGAACCATCATGGAGTCCACTTGATCTGGCCTCAAGGATGAACCAGCCGAACGAAGACCTGAAGCAAAATCGACGAACTGACGCAGGTCCGACTGATAGGCGCGAATGGTCTGAGGGGACGCTCCTCGTTCGACCTCAAGAAAAGTCAGGAAAGCCCGGATCGCGTCATCCATGCTTCAAAATCCTCCAGCGCCCGCCGGCCGATCAGGCGCCGCTTTTCTTCCTTATCCCGAACGCGAGTGGGCAGTGGGGGGAACAGGCCAAAATTCGTATTGATCGGTTGAAAGTGACGGGGCTCACACGTCGTAATGTAATTGATCAAACTTCCGTGTGCAGAAGTGAGAGGCGGGGAGAGCAATGGTAGCCCGGCCAGTCCCCGCGCGGCATTGAGTCCAGCTAACCCACCGATGGCCGCTGATTCGGTATAGCCTTCCACGCCAACGAGCTGTCCCGCTAGAAATGTCGTGCCGCGTGCTTTGAGTTGCAGGGTCTCTCTGAGCAGGTGTGGGGAGTTTACGAACGTGTTCCGGTGCACGCTGCCGTACCGCAGAAACTCGGCCTGCTCAAGCCCAGGAATCATGCGGAAAACCCGACGCTGCTCAGGATAGGTCAACTTCGTCTGAAAGCCAACCATGTTGTAGCATGTACCGTGTCGATTCTCAGGCCTGAGCTGCACGACGGCGTACGGACGGGTACTCGTGCGCGGGTCCTCCAACCCGACCGGTTTCAAGGGGCCGTACGCCATCGTCTCCCTGCCTCGCTCGGCCATCACTTCGATCGGGATGCATCCTTCGAAATAGGGGACCTTCTCGAAATCCTTCGGCTGCACCTTTTCCGCCGCATTCATCGCTTCATAGAAGGCCTGGTAGGTTGTCTCATCCATCGGGCAGTTCAAATAGTCCGCGCCACCTTTATTATATCGGGAGGCCCGGAACACGACCTCCATGTTGATGGAGTCGGCATCGATAATTGGTGAGATCGCATCAAAGAACGCGAGGCTCTGCAGATGCGTGAGATCTCGAATGGCTGAGGCTAACTTGTCGGAGGTCAAAGGTCCCGTGGCAAGGATACACACACAGTCGGCAGGGATCTCTTTAATTTCTTCGCGGATGATCCGGATATTCGGATGACCCTCTAGCGACTGGGTAACGTGCTGAGCAAACTGATCACGATCGACGGCCAGAGCCGATCCCGCGGGCACGCGCGCTCTGTCCGCCGCCTGGAGAATCAACGAGTTCAGGCGTCGCATTTCCTGTTTCAGAATCCCGGGAGCGGTCGCTGTTTCAGCGGAGCCGAGGGAGTTTGAGCAGACCAGTTCACCCAGGAGACCAGTCTTGTGGGCCGGGGTTGGCTCCTTCGGGCGCATCTCGTAGAGCGTCACGCGAGCCCCGCGGGTGGCCGCCTGCCAGGTGGCTTCGGACCCCGCCAGGCCTCCCCCCACGACAACAAGATCCTCGCGCATGTGGGTGATTCTCCGTCGCAACTCTGAGGAATTTTGCATTGTACGAAGCGGATTTGAACGATGTCAAGTTACGTTGACCGCCTATGGGTCGTATGCTAGACTCCCTTCCCCCGACCGTGGGCGATTAGCTCAGTGGGAGAGCGCTTCCCTCACACGGAAGAGGCCACTGGTTCGATACCAGTATCGCCCACCATCCATTCCCTCCCGAGGCTCGCGTCACTCCTGCGAATGGGATCAAAAAAACGCCTAGAGCCGCGCCTCGAAACCAGGGCCTTGGCACCTCAACTTCGATGATAACTGGACAGATTTGGGTGCCTGGGCTAGACTTCAAACGAGTCCTAATCTGAGTGTTTTGGGCCCCAGTGCGGAGGGACACCGAACTAAGGAGAGGTGACAAATGCGTGCGTTGACCATCGTTGGGTTGGCCGTCATGATCGCCCTGTTTTCAGTCGGATGCTCCAGCAAGCGGAATTTGCAGACCGGGCAGGCGAGCGGGATGTATTCAGCTCTAGACAGTACCGCCATGGTGTACTCTGATTCGTTGGCGCAAGCGCCCATCCATGACCATCCACTGCGGTGGGTAGGCTTCGTAGCTCATCCTATGGGAGTCGTGGCTGATTTGACCGTCAATCGTCTCTTCTACACTATCGCGTCGGTCGTCCCAGGCTTCTTCGGGTATACCAGCGAAGACAGGATGATC
>JBHICF010000089.1:0-8102 GCA_046759485.1 Nitrospiraceae bacterium | reverse complement strand
TGATCGCGGAACGCGTCTTAGTGTTAACGGACCATGCCTTCGCTGACAAGAGCATCAAGCTGGAAAGGCAATTGCAGTCTGATCTGCCCGAACTGATGGTGGACCGCCACATGATCGAGCAGGTGCTGATGAACCTGATCCTCAATGCGGTGCAGGCGGTGAAAGCCGGCGGGGTGATCACGATCCGGACGCGGGCCGAGGGCGAAGAGTGTCTGATCGACGTGGAGGATACGGGATGCGGCATCCCACCTCATGTCCTCCCCCACATCTTTGATCCGTTTTTCACCACGAAGGGCACCGGCGAGGGAACCGGTTTGGGACTCTCGGTGAGTGTGGGTATAGTCGAACGTCACGGAGGACGCATCCTCGTGGAGAGTGAAGTGGGCAAGGGTACGGTGTTCACGGTGAGTTTACCCCTCGCCCGAGAGCGGACTCCGGTTGGGAGAATAGCGTGAAGGCTCCGAACGTATTGATCATCGATGACGAACCGCTCATGCGCCTGTCGATTCTGGACGCGCTCAAGGCCGATGGGTACGTCGTCCAGGCAGCCGCCACAGGGTCCGAGGGTCTGGAAGCGTTGGGTCGGGACACATTCGATATTGTCATCACTGACCTCCGCCTTCCTGGTTCCGATGGACTGACCCTCTTACAGGTCGCGAAACAACACTCTCCCCGCACCGAGGTGATCATGATCACCGCGCACGGGTCGGTCGAGACCGCAGTGGAGGCCATGAAGCGGGGGGCCTATGACTATATCACCAAGCCATTCGCGATGGACGAACTGCTATTGGTGGTAGACAGGCTCACCAGTCTCCTGGCGCTTCGGCAAGAGAACGTACAGTTGCGAGAAGAGCTTGAGGGAAGATTCAGCTTCGAAGGCATCCTGGGCAAGAACCTGCGGATGCGGGAAGTGCTGGAGAAGATCAAGCTGGTGTCCACGACCGACTCGACGGTCCTCATAGTCGGGGAAAGCGGGACAGGGAAAGAGTTGGTGGCGAATGCCATCCATCGGAATAGCCCGCGCCAGGAACACTCGCTCGTGAAGGTCAGCTGTGCGGCGCTACCAGAGACCTTGTTGGAGGCCGAGCTGTTTGGACATGAGAAAGGCGCCTTCACGGGCGCACACCGCCAGCGGCGTGGACGCTTTGAGCTGGCTCACCAGGGGACATTGTTCCTGGACGAGATTGGAGAAATCTCTCCGGTTGTACAGGTCAAGCTGCTGAGGGTGCTCCAGGAGCGCCAATTCGAGCGGGTTGGTGGCAATGAGACCATCGAAGCGGATGTGAGGCTTGTGTGTGCGACACAGAAAGATTTAAAGAAAGAAGTTCAGCAGGGAAGATTCCGCGAAGACCTCTACTACCGTCTAAACGTAGTGCAGGTGGTGTTACCTCCGCTCCGGGAGCGGAAGGAAGACATCCTCGTGATTGCCGAGCACCTGCTGCATGCTCGCGCGGTCCAGATGAACAAGGCCTTGAAAGGTTTTTCCCAAGGCGGGCGAGAACTACTGCTCCGCTATTCGTACCCCGGCAACATCCGTGAGCTCGAAAACATGCTCGAACGGGCGGTGGCATTAGGTCGACCCAACGAGGAGATCCAGGCCTGGGACCTGTGTGGCTTTTCGTCTTGCCCCTACCAGGGCGGGGTGCCGCAGGACGGTTGTGGGTTTTGCAGTGAAGGATTGTCCGGCAAGAAGGGGCAGGGGAGTAAGTCCGATTCCCTTGCCGTGGCAAGGGAGCAATTCGAACGCCAGCATATTTTGTCCGTGCTCGGGCGCGTGCAAGGAAGCCGAACTGAAGCCTCGAGATTACTGGGGCTCTCCAGAAAAGCCCTGTGGGAGAAGTGCAAGCGGTACGGGATCGCCGCCGGCAAAAATGGACAGGAAGGAAACTAGCTGGCGAGGGGTCAGGAGCCGGTGCCCCCTTCCCACAGCTTGATCGTCCGGTCCCATGAGGCGCTGGCCAGCCTGAGCCCATCTGGAGAAAACGTGACGCAGCGAACGGCTCCAGTGTGGCCTTTGAGCGTTTTGAAGTGTCGTCCGTTGGTCAGGTCCCAGAGCTTGATCGTTTGATCGTCGCTGGCGCTGACAAGCACTTTTCCATCGCTGGAGATGGCTAACGACCGGACCCAGGCCGAGTGACCTTTCAGGGTCCGAATTTCCTTCATCGCCGGGATTTCGAAGAACTTGATGGTCGAATCCCGGCTGCCTGTCACCAGGGTCTTCCCATCGGGGGTAAAAGCCAGCGCACCGATCCAGTACTCCATCGGCTGTTGGAAGCCACCGAGCTGATCATCGATGAAAAATCCTCGGTTCTCAGAATCGTCGCTATCTTCGACTTCCTTCCAATGCCCGACATGCGCCACTTTCTCCTCCCCACTCGGGAGCACCTCCCAGAGCTTGAGCTTACCGATGTCGTTGCCGCTGACGAGGTGAACGCCGTCTGGCGAGAAGGCCACGCACACGGACCAGTGATGGTCGTACTGGTCTTTCCCAAGCAACGTCATCAGCTCGGTACCGGTGGTGACTTCCCATATCTTAATGTCTTTGTTGTGACTCCCGCGGGCTAGCATCAGGCCGTCGGGGGAGAGCGAGAGGCTACAGACGCCATGGTCGTATCGCGTAAACAGCAGTTTCGTGGCTTCGCCGGTCCGCGGATTCCAGAGGCGAATGGTTCGGTCTTCGCTGGCGGTCGCGAGTGCTTGACCGTCAGGGGTAAAGAGCGCTGCGCGAATGTCCTGGGTGTGGCCGCGTAATGATTTCAGGATTCGTCCCGTTTCGATCTCCCACAGCCGTACCAGTCGATCCCCCCCGCCGCTGGCAAGAGTTAGGCCGTCTGGTGAATAGGCGACCGTCCATACCCCCTGCGAGTGACCCCGGAATGTCTTGATCTCTCGCGCACCGGTCTTCCAGTGCTCCAACAAGTCTACTTGGCCTGCCGGCGAGCCTGCCTCGGGGAGAGAACCCACCCGGGCAGCTTCAAGCGCTTGAAAAGAAACGTCCTCAGCCATAAAGTTTCACCCCATTTCCTAGAACCTACTACAGGAGGCCCCCGTGGGATCTTGACCCAATTGAAAATCGCCAGATACGGAGGCTATAATCCTCTCGCGGAATCTGCAAAATCTTAAGGGACGCGATGCTGGCAAGTCAAGTAGCCCACTGAACGCTGGACGCCCACTTGACTGAAGCAGACACGGTGTCGCGACGGTCACAGACTGGAAAGAACGAGACAGGAGATCCGGTTTATGGAACTGAGATTTCAGCCAGCGCTGTTACAGGAGGTTGTGGACTCGTTCGTCGAGAAGACTGAACGCGAAGGTGATCCGACTTATTACAAGGAATTCCATGAGTTAGGGGATGTCATCTACGAGAAGTTCTCTTTGGATGATCGAGAGGCGGAGTTCAAAAAGCTTTACCAGTATCTCTTCGGCACCTGGGGCTTTTCGGACATTATCCGCGAAGCCTTCAATGAGTTTCCCGCCTTGAAGGACAAGATCGGCATTGTGTTGGTCAAAGGTGTGCTGAAGGAAGATCAAGAAGGCGTGGACATCTTGAGAAAATGGGGGGCGGTCGAGCAGGAACTCGCCCAGCAGTTTGAAGAGAAGGGACTCAAAGGTGTCGGAATCAAGCTGATCCCGCGTCGGTTCTATGACCCCGCGCTGCCACGCTATTGTCGGCATGAACTCAACCACATCTCGGACTTACTCGACGAAACGTTTCAGTACGACCCCGACACCAAGGTCGGACATGGTCCTGGCGAGGAAACGCTGATTCTCCATCGATACCGTGTGCTCTGGTGTCTCAACATCGATAGTCGACTGGTGCGGTCGGGCCAGCAGCCGATGCTGAGCAAGGAGGACCGGTTTAAGGAATTCCGCTCCTGGTATCGAAAGATTTCCCCCGTGCAGCTCAAATCCGTCTTCGAGGGGCTCTGGCAGACGGAGAGCTTTACCCATTCTGAGTTGGTGGAAATGGCCTCGGATACACTCCGGATCATGGACCGGGCCGTCGAGATCGAGGGCGGGGAACTCCCGGATACGCAAACGCAGGTCATGTTGCTGCCAGGGTTTCCCTGTCCATTATGCCGATTCCCGACCTATAACTGGGTTGAGGACCTCGCCAACAAGGTGGAGGGGCGTGTGCTCGATTTCATCCGGGATAATCATCCTGGTTGGGATACGGAGTATGGCGCGTGTGATCGGTGTGTCGAGGTGTACAAACTTCGAGCTGACGGGGTGGTATAGAGGACGATCCAGGGCGGCATGGGGAAAGACCCTCAATACGGTCGAAGGCGCTTCATCAAGGAGTCCGTACTCTCCTTCGCCAAGACGGCTCATGAGTTCGTCAAGCACCGCGATGCCTCATCGGAGAAGCCACCCACCGAAACCCCAAGGATTGACTGGCTGCGCCCTCCCGGGGCCGTGGAGGAGGCGCTCTTCCTAGAACGCTGTACGCGTTGCGCGGATTGTATTAAAGCCTGTCCTTACGGCACGATCAAGGTGGATACGCGGGACGGGACTCCCGTGATTTTCCCCGATGAAATCCCCTGCTACCTCTGCGAAGACTTTCCGTGCATCGCATCTTGTGCCACCGAAGCACTCCTGCCCGTCGATGAGCGAGACCAGGTTAAGATGGGGCTTGCCGTCGTTTCGCAGGCCTACTGCACGGCTGCGCATGGCTGCCACGCCTGTGTCTCCCAGTGCCCAACCAGTGCTCTGTCGATGGATTTTGAGGCCTTTCGTGTTCACGTTTCACGCGATCTCTGCGTGGGCTGTGGAATCTGTGAACAGACCTGCAAAACAGTCAATGATCAGATCGCGATAAAGGTTCTCCCGGAGAGAACCTTGCTGGCCAGCGACTCTTGACAGTCTCTGTAACATCCCTAAATCATTGGTGAAAATCATCATTCCTGTTATGGGGATGCCCTCCGGTCCGACCGTCGCGGGACTCTATGAAGAAAGTTGTGGAGGGGGCTGGCTTCGTGCTTGACTTCCCTTTTTGCTTTGCCTAATATACGCGGCCTGAGCTGAACGTTTGAAAATTATGGGGTAGGGAGAACGCCTGCGAGCGCTAGGGGTTCGTTCCCGTTCCGTATCAGACATCAAGCTCAAGAAGACTGGTGATGAACACAAAAGAAGGTGAGCTGAGAATGGATTCGAGCACATTAGCTCCAAGCCTCGGATCACTGAAAGATTCGCCAGCTGTTGAACGTGCGCTGGGCCGCAGCAAGATCTACTTATTGATTTCTTGGAGCCTGCTCTTTCCTGAAGATGATGAATTCCTTGACTACTTGCAGAGTGGAGAGTTTGTGGAAGATGGCCGTTCTGCACTCGAGAGTTTGAAAGGGGCACTCGTCGGTCCAGGCGGTGAGCAGGCGGAGCGGAAACTGGTCGCTATCGGAAAACATCTGGACAACATCGAAGATTGGATCTCCACGGAATGCGTCAACTGGAAACTCACTGATTTGCAGGATGAGCATCGCCGGGTCTTTAGTAACGTCATCACGCTAGACTGCCCTCCCTACGAAACCCTCTTCGGAAACGACCACGTCTTTGGGCAAGCCCATGTGATGGGTGACATCGCCGGATTCTACAAGGCCTTCGGGGTCGAACTGTCTCGTGATATCCATGAGCGCATGGATCACCTGAGCGTGGAACTGGAATTCATGCATTTCCTCGCCTACAAGGAATCCTACGCCCGTTGTCACGATGGTGAGCAGAAGACCCAAATCGTGGTTGATGCACAGAAGAAGTTCGTCAAGGACCATATTGGGCGGTGGGTTCCGATGTTCTGCCGAATGTTGGTGAAGAAAGCTGACTATGGGGTTTTCAAAACCATTGCGGAGCTGACCACTGACTGGCTTGAATTTGAGGCCTTGTACCTTGCGGTGAATCCCCAGCCTTATTCGGAAACAGATTACCGGCCAGCCACCTTCAGCGCACCGGAAGGCCAGACGTACGAGTGCGGTGCTCAGGATCAAGGCAATGAATTGAGCATGCTGCTGAATGAGGTCGGTGCTCAATCCTTCATGGATCAAAAGGAAAAAACTGAAACCGAAAAGGAGGAATCAGGCTTGTCGGGGAGCGCGTGACTTGCGTGGTAGTGCCTCACGCCTCACCAGCAACAGGCAGTGGGTTGATCGTTACGTTGTGATGTTAAGTCGTCCATAATCTTTACTTTAATAGAGGAGGATAACTTCATATGAGAGTGGTGCAGACACGCAACAGGCGAGTGGTGTTCGGCATTCTTCTCTCTGTCTTGATCGTTGGTTTCATGCTGACGATCGGGCAGGTGCCTCTAGCAGTCAGTCAACCGGTGACGATCCCGGTGGCGAAGATCAAGGGCCCGATCCCCATGGACGGGGCCAACCCGGTTTGGGAGAGGGCGCCAGCGGTCGTCGTGCCCCTCAGCGGGCAGACCATCACCACCCCGATGCATCCGAATATCTCCGTCAAGTCGGTCATGGTCAAGGCCATGACCAATGGGAAGGAGATCGGCATCCGGATGGACTGGTCCGATCAGACGCTGAACAATACCGTGATCGGGCCGCAGGACTTCCGTGACCAAGCCGCGCTCCAGTTCCCCGTGACCACCTCGGGGGCGCCGCCGTTCCAGTGTATGGGCCAGTCCGGCGGCAACGTGAATATCTGGCGGTGGAACGCGGAATGGCAGAAGGACCTGGGCAAGGATGCCGCAGGGATGTGGGACGTAGACGACGCGTATCCGTCGATCGTGTGGGATTACTACTTTGAAGAGCCGGCGGGCGGGGTGACCTACCCGGACCGGATCGGCCGGAGCCTCGGGCCCTTCAACCCGGGGATTTGGTCGGGTAACATTCTGTCGGACCCGACGTTGCGGGTCAGCTCGGTGGAGGACCTGAACGCCGCTGGGTTCAGCACCCTGACGACGCAGGCACACCAGGACGTGTTCGGCAACGGGCTGTGGGAGCACTCCGGGGCGCTGAAAGGCGGGTGCTGCCTGGGCCCATCCTGGCGGGTGGTGTTCAAGCGCGCCTTGACCAACAGCGACGCGAACGACGTGCAGTTTAAGTCGGGGGCGTCGGTGCCAGTAGCGTTTGCAGTGTGGGATGGTGCCAACGTCGAACGGAACGGCATGAAGGGGATCTCGACCTGGTTCACCATGAGGATGCCCTGAGATAATCCTCGACAGAGGTGAGCACAGGCCGCAGTTGCGCTAGAACACGCGCGCGTAAGATAAAAACCCCGGGTCAGCCGCTTTAGGGAGCGGGCCATGACCCGGGGTTTTTTCTGTCTCTTTTCCCGGTGATTTGAGGACAGGTAAAAATCGTGTAAGTGCCGGCCCCTTCTAGGGTTCCAGCCCGTGCGACTAGTGCCCAGATGCCGTTGCATTTGGACAATTAGAAGGTGTATAAAAGATCTTTATCGTCATGGACCTCGCCGCTTGGATCAGGGGCGAAATGCTAAGGGAGTTCAGCGTCTGCAATGAGAATCTCGCTCTTATTCCCGCCTAGTTGGCATCCCTCCCAGCCATACCTCAGCCTCCCTTCGTTGACTGGGTTTTTGGCCCAGGCCGGGGTTGAGAACGTTGCCCAGCGGGATCTGAACATCGAGGCCCTGGACATGATCCTGACCGAGTCCTATGGGCAGGAGATCTACGCCAGGGTTCTCGAGAAAGTGAAACACCTCGAGAAATCCCGGCACGGGGAGACAGGACCGTCGAGTGACGAACATTACGCCCGTCTGGTCGAATCACTGGATCGGTTCCCCTATCTGATCGAGCGGATTGAGCCTGCCAAGGAATGCCTGCGCGGGGAGGCGTTCTATGACATGGAACGCTATCGTGAAAGCCTCTTTTTGATTGATAAGTGGTTGGAGCTGGTCTCGACGTTGTATTTCCCGACCCGGATCACGGTTGTGGATAACCAGTTGAGTGGCTATTCGATCTATTCTTCCAAGGATATCCTCAAGGCGATCAAGGACGAGGAGCAAAACCCTTACTTGGCCCTGTTCCGCGAGCGATTCCTCACCTCGATCCTAGCAGACCAACCGGACTTAGTGGGGATCTCCATCACGGCCACCTCGCAAATTATCCCCGGTCTCACGCTCTGTCGGTTGATCAAAGAAGC